>JAJFJO010000141.1 GCA_021774015.1 Gammaproteobacteria bacterium | reverse complement strand
ATTTTTCAATTTTTTTCTTTGAAAAAGACAGATATGAATCTTATTATGAAGAACACCCCAAAATAAAAACAGTGGGTATACGCGGAGCAGATATTAGTGGAATTAAAATAAAAAATGCTAAATTATCAGGTGATTCTGTAGTTGGAAAAGTAGGGGAAGGGCTAGAGATCATTCAAAAAAGCATGCAGATAACTCGAACAATGTGTGCAGGACTATCACTAGGTGCTGCTGATACTGCACTAAGAACCACGTTAAATTTTGCAATTAATCGTGAGCTTTATGGTAAGCGAGTATTTGACATCCCACATGCTAGACAAACCCTACTTAATGCTTTTTTAGATATATGGATGGCAGATACGATTGCACTTATTGGTGTTAGAGCAATTCATCAAGCTACAGAACAAATGAGCTTTATCTCTGCACTGGTTAAATATTTTGTGCCTGAAACATCAGAAAAGATAATTAGTGAATTGTCTACAATTTTAGGTGCGCGTTATTATTTGCGTGAGGAACATGATCATGGTGTATTCCAGAAATTACTGCGTGATAACCAGTTGGTTTCTATATTTGATGGCAGTTCAATCGTCAATTTACAATTGATTGCACAACAAGTACTTAGCCAAGCAAAAAAGAATTGTGGTAAAGGTGAAAACATTAAGGCTTTATTTTCCTCTCTTGCGAAATTATCTGAATTTGACGCTGGTAGATTAAGACTAACCACACATGGATATAATGATATATTGGGAAGCCTTGAATTTTTAGCCACTCAGTCTGAACAAATTAAACTTGTATCTCCAGAAAATTCAATTTTAATATCGGGAGCTATTTGCTCTCTCATTGAAGCTAAAGATAAATATTACAATGACGCTTTAAAAAAACCTGGTGTTTTCGCAAGCTTTTCTTATGAGACATATGAATCATTACGAAAATATTGTTTGCTCAATGTTGCTGCTGCATGTGTTTCTAGTTGGTATTTTAATTTAGGTGGTACAAGTGATGTGGTTAAGAGTGGTGACATTCTTCTGTCTTGTTTGTCGCGACTGTTTTGTCAGCTAGGAGTTTCTGGTTGTTTTTCAAGTAGTAAAGTATTTAACAATAGTACTGAAAATGAAATGATGCGCTTGTTTGAGGAAAACAAGATGTTTTCCATGGTTGGCTTAGAGTTGAATTAGGATGTTGAAAGATATGATGACGCATATAGAACAATCATTCCCAAAAAGCTTTTCCAATTGGATGGATTCATATAAAGGAGTCAACAACCCTTTTGTTTGTGAAAATGTACTAGCTTGCGATGAATCATCAAGATATCCGTTTGACATGGTTAAAGCGTTAAATGAGAAAAAAATTAATCATTATTTTATTCCTTGTCAATATGGTGGAAAGTTAAACTCATTTGATGAGTTTGTATTTGTATTTAGAGAAGTGTATCGCCGTGATCCAGCATTGGCATTAGGGTATGGAATGACTAGTTTTATGGCATCAGTATTGGTTTGGGCGTATGGTAGTGAAGATCAAAAAAAACGCCTAGCTGAAATTATTAAAAATAATGATACGGTTTCAGTGACATTTCATGAAAAATCTCATGGAAATGATGTGTTGAGTTCAGAAGTTATGGCTATGAATAAAGGTTCGCATTATGTTATCGATGGAGAGAAATGGGTAATAAATAATGCACGGGAAAGTCAGGCGTATGTGGTTTTTGTTAAAACTAAACAGTCTGGTGGTGTGAGAGGCTTTAGTTGTTTTTTGCTTGATAAAGATAAATTAGCACAGGACAAAATTTCTTATAGAGAAAAGGTAAAAACATTAGGTGTTAGATCATGCAGGATCTCAGGAATTCGCTTTAATCAGCTACCTATTTCTGAAAATAGCATTGTTGGTAAAGAAGGCCAGGGTTTTGAGCAAGTCTTAAAGGTATTCCAAGTAACTAAAACTATTTTACCAGGAGTAGCTATTAGCGCGATTGATACATATTTAATCAACTGTATGCGTCATATTTGGGCTTCTGGAAAATCTATAAAATCTAATGGTTTTGAAAAAACATTGGTTGTTAATGCAGTAACAGACCTCTTAATTGCAGATTATGTATCGTTGATTTCTGTAAGAGCTCTGCATGCTATCACAAGTAAAATGTGTAAATATTCCTATGTAACTAAATATTTTATTGCAAACTCTCTAAAAACATTGTTTTCCAATATGAGACCTATTTTAGGAGCCACGTCTTTGTTAAGAGAGGGTGAAAAGGGAATGTTGCAAAAAATAGAGCGTGATTTTTCTGTGCTAGATTTGGGGCATGCAGGGAGCATGGTTTGTTTAAGTAGTATTTCGATGGATATTAAATCCATTTTAAATAGGCCTTGGCGGAGCAATATAAAATTTGAAGAAATACAAAATGTATTCAATTTGACTCAAGACTTACCTAATTTTGAGTACCACAATTTATCTATTAATTATTCAGGGCCTGAGTTTATATTCAGTTGCTTTTTTTCATGCGTAGAACTAATGAAGGCAAGCAATCATTTGTTTAAACAGAGTGGGTGTGATAAATCCATCATTAAGAAAATTTCAACATCTATTGAAAATTTAAATAAGGCATTAAG
Organism: Gammaproteobacteria bacterium; assembly: GCA_021774015.1. Classification (GTDB taxonomy): domain Bacteria; phylum Pseudomonadota; class Gammaproteobacteria; order Coxiellales; family Coxiellaceae; genus JAJFJO01. The sequence goes on along the minus strand of JAJFJO010000141.1, from coordinate 2 downwards.
AA
>JAJFJO010000015.1 GCA_021774015.1 Gammaproteobacteria bacterium | reverse complement strand
CAAAACATCAAGGATGTTAAGTTAACACCAGCAGAGCTTCATCAGGCAGAAGTTTGGGGCTTAACAAAAAATGATGAAAAACGCTATGTGCTTCTCATGCAGAATCGCAGTGGCCTTTATTGGAAGGGTTCTAAATTATCGCCTGTAGAAATATTAGGAATAAATGCACGCAATCCCAGTGAGCGAAAACGCTTCGCCTTGCTTTATGCAAAACAGCTACAAGAAAAAATGGCTAAAGAGTTGGCTTGGCAGTCTGCTGCAGGCTTTGCAAAATCAGAGGCGAATAAAGGCTTGCCATTAATTAGACCATTTAATGTTAGCAAATTTAGCCCTTATAGCTATCACGCTGTTAGCCTGAACTCAGGCGATAAACTGTTTTTGCTAACACGGCTTAATTTGAATGTTCGTCGGGTGGTGAGCACATTATTAGCCGATATTCAATCAGACAAAAACATTACGCTCAACCTTTATTTTTCGGGGACCCCCTCTGCTCGCGGCATACAAGACTGGGCAAACAATCAAAGTATACCCGTCAGTCTGGTTAAGAAAGGGGAGATCACTATTAATACCAATGAAGGGCCTTTTAGTCGATTCAAAAACACAAAAACGCTACCGGTATTGATTTTGGTTCGAAATGGGAGAGCCACCATCATAGATGTATCGAGGTTCTAAGCGATGAAACAGTGGATATTGATCACAATCGGTTTATTGGTAAGTGCTACGAGTAACGCACAGTTAGTCGTAGTAAATACGGACGGAGAAACTGTTGAAGCAGCACCGTATTTAAGTGATATCCATTATCCAAAAAAAGGCGATTCGTTAGCACTCTTGCAAATGAATAAGTCATTTTACCAAAGAAAAACGATTCCTATACAAAAATTAATGTACCCAGTAACAAGTCGATTAACGCCTGGGAAAATAAACTCACATCCGATCAAAACAAAAGTCTTAACAAAATCTATTTTTGTCATGGGTGATGATCCACTGTCATTAAGCTGGGCAAGAACCAATGCTCCCGAGCTTAAGAAAGTAGGCGCTATTGGGATTATTACCAATGTTAAAAATCAAGTGCGCGTTGAGCAAATAGAACATGAAACCGGCTTAACCTTATTGCCTGCTCAGCTGAGCGGGCTAAGTCAGTATTTGCAAGTCTCACATTACCCTTTTTTGTGGACAAAGGGTGATGTGGAGCAATGAAAGAAAGTGCGGCGATTAATAAAAAACGATTTAGTCGCCATCGAATAATAGGTGCATTGGTAAAAGGTGTTTTTTGGGGATGGGTTTTGAGTTTTTGTTTTAGTGTTTTTTATTGGAATGTGAGTGGATTTGAAACGGCGAATAATAGGTTAATTAATATGATGCAAGCAGAACAACACATTGAGCAAACATATTCTGATACAAGAGTTTTTGCTTTTGTGATGTCCACAAGTGCACTCATCGCTCATGCAGCCAAAGACATTGCGCATTCAAATGTGATGAATACAGCGAGCCTTCAGCTCAAAGGTGCTGTTGGTGGAAAGGAGAATGGTTATTTGGCACCTGCCGAACACAAGGCGGGCCAGCTTTGGAACACTATAAAACAAGAGGTGATAAAAACCGGTGCTATTGCAAAAAACAACTCGCTCATGGTGTTAGGGAAGCTTTTGTTGTTTGTGTTGGCGCTGCCGCTTTTAGGGCTGAGTTGGATTTTTGGTGTTGTAGATGGCTTCGCGCTGCGAGAGGTAAGAACCGCAGAGCTTGGACGTGAATCGAGCTTTATTTTTCATCGCTTTTTGGGATTTGTGCCAGGGGTTTTGTGGCTATTAATTACTATTTATTTGGTAGTGCCGCTTTGGATTAATCCCGTGGTGTTTTTTATCGGTGTGAGCTTGATGACGTTGTTATTGGCCTCAAGAACCGTGTCTAAATTTAAAAAATATGTGTGAGTGAAATGATGATTAACTACGAAAAAACAAAAAAGGCGCGGCACTTTATAACTGGATTGATAAGAAGAATCGCTCCGAAATCTGCAAAATTAACGATATTTGGTCTGCTGATCTCATTACCGCTCATGTTTGCTGTTCAGGCACAAGCAAGTACAGCACAAATGAATCAAACGATGGTGCGCATGATCAATCAAATTGATGCACTATTCCCGTTGATCGCACAAGCTTCCAAAGAACAAGACAAAACAGCACGTGTACAGTTTCATTTTAACGAGTGGACAGATGCTAACGGGGATAAACACGCTGGCCTTAAAGAAAACCTGCTTGAGATTAGAGCAGGCTTGGTCAACCAGATTAATCAATCGAATTTAACACCCAAACAGATCGCACCGATGAATGGTGACTATGTTGGGCGGTAGGGGAGATATTAGTGGATCAATTAAGTCAATGGTTCCAAATTGCCGCCGGGTTTTCAGGAGAAAGCTTGTCGATATTTATTCGAACCTTAATTTTTCTGCTGTCAGTGGTTTGGGGCACATTCATTATTAAAGGAATGTTGACACAAATGAATGAGTCAGAAGAACCCAATAGCTGGCTGGTCAAGCTGGTATTGGTGCTGATTTTATTGGTAGCGATTTGGGTAATTGTTTATTAACGGGAGATTGAAATGAAGACCTTACTTAGCAAAGTAAAAAGCATGTCGGCTAAAGCCAAAACATGGGTTTATTGCCATCCTGCCATTGTCAGGGCACTGATGGTGTTTACGATGATATTTATCAGCGATCAAGCGATGGCCGATGGTGCTATTCCTACGCCGGATGCCGGGGATGATCCAACGCAAGGCGGAAAAGACTTTTTGGATATTCTAAAAAATATTATCCAAAAACAAGCAGGCCCCATATTGGTGTATGGCGGCGCGTTGTTTTTCATTGTGTTAGCTGTTTTTGATATCTATCGCGGCTATAAGAAATACCAAGAAACCGATGATTTTGGGAAATTTAAAATGGCCTTAGTGACAGGCGCAATACTGGTGGTTATCGGTTTAGTGCTTTTCTTCTTGGGGCAATACATCCTAAAACAATGGGCAACCAACCAGTAAAGAGGCACCACAAATGAGACGACCACGCAGCCGATTTTTAACGCATCCTTATCCCATGTGGCAGGAGTGCACGTTTAAAGAGCTTATTTTATTGACCGTATTGGTTGTAGTGAGCTTATTTCTGCTGGCCTTGATCTTGTCCTTTTTTGTTGGGCATTTCCCATTGGTGCTATTAGTCATGGGCTGCGTTGTTTACCACAGTGTTTTGTTAACGGCTAAACGCTTTGCCAAATATAAAAAAGGCAAACCCTATAATTTTATATTGCTTGATATTTCCAAACGTTTTGGACTGGGTGCATCTAGCAGAATATGTCGAACAGGGGTCTGGGAAACAAGACGAACCTTTCGTGTTGATGAGGATCGATGATGATAAAAAAACATTTTGATACTTGGAAAATCATGGATTTCCAAAAACAAAAAGCAAAAATGCTCTGGGCCTTTATCGGCATTCTATGTGTCATTATTTTTCTGCTTTGGAGTAGCGTCAATGGCATCAAAGACCAATTAAAAAATCAGCGTATCTACTTAACGCCTGCCCAGGTTTTACAAGGCGGTTACTACAAAACCAATAGCGTTTCCAATGCCTTCGTTTATGGTTTTTCTTATCAAATGTTTGTGGCAATCAATACATGGTCTGATAACGCTCAAAAAGACTATAAGAAAAACATCATTGATTACCGTTACTACATTACACCTAACTATCGCAGTTATTTGAATAATGATTATGAAAACAGTTTTGAAACAGGAAACTTACTCGATTCTGTACAAACCATCGCGCCATACAATGGCATGGGCTATGTCAGTGGAACGCAGGTTAAACGCACAGGGGATAACAGTTGGGTGGTTGATTTACGTTTGCGAGTGACGCGTTATAAAGACAATGCAGTCCTGATGGATGCTTTGTATGAATATAAAGTCAGAGTCATCAGAACGGCGGAAAGTATTCAATACAACCCGTGGGGTCTGGCATTAGATGGCTTGGTTTCTAAGAAACGATTGAAGACATTTGTGTAGGGGCTAATGATGAAAAAACTATTGATTAAAAAAATAACGACCACATTGTTTCTGCTATTTGCATTATTACCTGTTATGGGGTTTGCACAAAATAGCATTGTTGCCAATGCTACATCGAATGATGAGCATATTGTTTGGGTGAAAACGCCCATTAATTTTGTAGTGCCATTGAATCACCAACGGATGCTGTCGTTCCCAAACCGTGTACAAGTCGATAATAACAATCCTGATCTCACAACGGATAAAGTGACCATCTATAACAATGCAGGCACGCTTTACGTGACTGCGCACAAAGTCTTCAAGCCGATTTTATTACAAATTAAATTAATGGCATCCGGTGAGGTGGTGTTAGTTTATTTATCATCATCGGCTAATGTAGAAGATAATCATCCGCTTGATGTCGTGATCCCATCGATTAGTCCATCGGCCTATAACGCAGGTAAAAATCAACAAAAACCAACGGTCACCATTAATGATGTGAGCTTGCTTCGATTTGCTGTGCAACAGTTCGGCGTAAAACGTCTTGCGAGTCAGCCGAACAACATCTCACGAACACCCATGTATACCCACAAAGCGATCAATATTTATTACGGTGATGCCGTAGAGGGGTTTCCACTGATCTCATGGCGGGCAGGGGATCTTTATGTGACGGCAGTGCAGTTAAAAAACACAACAGACCAAATGATTCAACTTGATCCTAGAAAGCTGATCGGCCATTGGCAAGCCGCAGGCTTTTATCGATTTGACGCGATGAAGACACTCACGGTACCGGTTGTGCCGTTTAATACGTTAACGCCCCGTGGCTCAAAGCGTGATTTTACTCTGCTATTTGTCGTCTCAAGTAGGCCATTTGGCGAGAGTTTAAGCGCCCTAAATCCATTTGTTCGATCAGGAGCATAACATGCGAAAAAAAATGACATTGGCAAAATGGGTGGGTTTAGGCGCTGTAGGCTTTTTCGTGGTTGTCTGGTTTGCAGGGCACTCTGGGAGTTCAGCGCAAGAGAAACAAACGGCTAATAATAAGGGTGCATCGGCAGTGGTGCATGCGACGAATAACGAAGAGTTGCGATACCTAACCGCCAAAATGAATCAATTAACCGAGCAAAACAAAAAAGTGATCCAAGAAAATGCTTATCTAAAAGATCGGATGCAGCAAACTGGGAACAGTAAGCTCTATGCCGCGCAACAAAAAATGCAAGCATTGATTACATCCCAACAATCCAAGTTGCACGATTTAAGCAACCGTATTGGCATTTTAAAAAACACGGGTCAATCAAACACAGGAAAAGGTGATTACCCGTTAAATGGAAAACAAGGCACTCACCCATCAAAAAACCATATGATCACGGTTGTTAATGATATGTCCCTGCCGCTTGAAGATAAGGATGGCAAAACATCTGTTGGTTATCGACCTATCTTAAAAACTGCCCGGCTAAATCAAGTCAATGGAATTAACGGCGCGATAAGTCCTGGCAATCATAAAAATGATATCCCGTATTTTACTATCCCTGCGAATTCAACCTTAGCCGATGTGGTTTTACAAAGTGACATATTGGGCGAGGTGCCGGTGAACAATACGTTATTGCAACCCGCTTTTAAATTTAAGGCGATTGTAGGACGCAAAGCGCTGCTAGCTTCCAATGGGATCACGTTACCACCTGATTTAAGCGGTATTGTCTTTGAGGGGTACTCTGTTGGCAATATGGCAATGAGCTGTGCGCGCGGTTACATCACCAAAATGTTATTTACCTGGCGCGATGGCAGTTTTACGGTGGTGGGGAGTAATCAGAAGGGCACCAGTCTGAACCCACAAGATGCGTTAGGCTACATTTCAACGCCCTATGGGAATCCTTGTCTGCCTGGCAAATACATTACCGATGCGCCGAGAGTGTTAGCAAGTATTGCTGCAATGGGTGGATTGGCAGGTGGTGCCAATGCTTTTGCACAGACACAAACCACCACCTCATCGAGTCCGTATCAATCTATTAGCCAAGTGACCGGCAATGCCTTCAAATACATGGGTGGCAAAATGGTGGGAACGGGTGCGGATAAAGCATTGGATTGGTATACCAGCCGAATCAATGGCGTGTTTGATGTAGTATATATCCCTTCATCCTTTAAACAGCAAATGACACATGTTGTCGTCAATATCACGAAAACGATTCCAATTGATAAAAAACGTCATGGGAGAAAAATAGACTATGAACAAAATAATCAAAACCAGTTCGCTACTCATCAGCTTGACTAGCATTGTGCTGTTAAGTGGTTGTACGACACCAGGTAAAAATATGTTGCCACACGGTGATATGACGATGGCACAAATTTATCGTGTGCAGACAGGATTAGCCGTGCCCAGCAATACGCAAGCGGTTGGCAATGAGACGTCATCAAGCAATCGAGTTGATCCACCCAGTTACCGTCGCGTGTCAAAGCCAATTATGCCGATCAATGATCAATATACCGATGTGGCACAGAATCAAATGAACAGTGAATTTAAGGTATTACCCAACCCAAACATTGCGGCCTATATCTTCCCGCATATGTCACATTACAGTGGTACTAACGTGCCAGTACCGGGGTATACCACGACATTTTTCTTGTATGAAAAAAATCATTATGCCATGCCAGGTGAGGAATATTGAGATGACAAAGAACGGAAAAAGCAGGTTGTTAACAACGCAAACAGAAACTAGTAATGCAGATAGTGATGTCACACATGTTGCGTATCACGGCCGAATGATAACACCGGATGCGAAGTTTCTAATGGGAACAACACGCGTTGGTAAAACCAATTTAATGGCAGCGATCAGGGATCATTATGTTGAAAAGTCTTAAAAAGAAATTAAAAGGAGATGCAGGTAACGCCACTGGTTCGGTTGAAGAAATCGCGCCTTCATATAATAGCACAAGAAGTGCTATTAAGAATTCAGATAAAGAAAAAGGTTATCAGGCACATCGATCCTTATCGGATGAAATGTCTATCGTTGATTGGGATGATGAAAAAAATGTAGGGCTTTTAGAAGACGGTGTCTCACTGATCCGTTTTTTAGAAATCCAAGATATTTCTTGTGAAACCTTATCTGGAGAGGCCATTATTGAGCTGTATCAAAAGCTCACTGCGCTGCTTTCTCACATTGTACCGCTAGAAGATGTCAATCCTTGGACCGTTGCCATTTATTGCCAAGATGATATGACGCTAAAAGGGCTTAAAAAACGACTTCATGATTATGTAAAACCAGAATTAAAAGATGATGCTTTTAGTCAGCACTTTATAAATGACGTAATGAACGATCATTTCGATTTGATGTGTAAAGAAAACGGTATCTTTGTTGATCCAATGTCGGGCTTGCCTTTTCGAGGGCGAAGTAGGCGATTACGCATGGCGCTTTATAGGCGACATAAGCGTCGTATTAAAGGTTTTGATTATAGACGTGAAACCTTTAATGAGTTAGATGAAGTCACAGAAAATATGATTGATACGTTGAAAGATAAAGGGATGAAGGTGCGAACATTAACGGGTAAGCACGTTTATGATTGGCATGTACGTTGGTTTAATCCCAGACCTGAAATCACAGACGGTGATGTTGATAAGCTATTAGAGTTGTTTCCTTATCCTGAAAAAAAACCCTTTGGCTGGTCGATTATGCAAAATGCGTTTAAATCGCAGCCGGTTGCGACTGATGATGAAAAGGGCTGGTTGTTTGATGGATTAGAACACCGGGTATTAGTTTTTGCTGAACTTGAGAACGCACCCAAAATTGGTGTTATTTCAAGGGAGCGTAGTATTAATGGTAAACGGGCAGCACTGATTGACCATTTCCCACCGGGGAGTGTGTATACGATTCAAATGGTATTTGAATCAAAACAAACCTTGGAAAAACATTTAGACAATATTGAAAAAAGTGCGATTGGTAAGGGCGGTGAACCCGGTCGTGTTAAACGAGATGTCGCACTTGCGCGTGATGAAATTCCCAATGGTAATTTATTAATTCGCACCTCCCAAGCCGTCTTCTTTCGTGGTGAGAATGAAGAGGACCTTGCGAAAAAAGAACGTAAGCTCAGAGGGTTGCTGCGCAATGCGAGCCTCAGAGTCATTGAGACTAAGTTTAACCTTTATCCTATCGACACCTATATTCGATTTTTACCGGGCAATTATGATTATACGTTTGAAAAACATAAAATGTTTGTGTCGCAATATTTGTTTGCGACAGATTTAGCGGCTCTTTTGCCTTTTTATGGGCGTTTTCGTGGCGATCAACTGCATCCTTTGTTTTTGTTTTACAACCGTGGTGGGGAAGGGGTTATTTTTGATCCTTACCATGAACAATTTAAGTCAAACAACAGCCATGTCGTGTTATTTGGTACCAGTGGTGCAGGCAAGTCAGTATCGATTAGCTATATCGTTATGTGTTTATTAGCCATCATTGATGCACGTGTCGTAATTTTAGAAGCGGGTGGGTCTTTTGATGTGTTGACTCGTTATTTAAAACAACATGGCAAGAAAGTCGAGTATTTAAAGTTTGATCGTAACATGGCCATTCCTACCAATCCATTTATGGACGCCTATAAAATATTAGATGCTGTTGAATTGGAAAAAGAGCGCATTGTCACCGATCTTAAAGATCAAAAATCAGCAGGCTTAAAGTTTGGGGTTGATGAGACAGGCGTTGATAAAACCATCGTGGCAGAACACGCGGGTCAACAAATCGATGAAATTGAAACAATACATCAGGCAGCGACTGAAAAAGAAAAGAAAGCTGATGAAGATCGTGATGTGCTGAACGAAATGGCATTGGTCATTCGTTGCATGATTACAGGCGGTGATGAGCAAGAAGAAGCGAATATCACGCGTGCTGATATGGGGCGTGTCACGAAAACTATTATCGATACGGTTAAGCGTTGCTATCAAGCGGGTAAAGAACAAGTCTTAACAGAGGACTTTATAGAAGGGTTTTTGTTGGCGGCAGAAGAAGATGCTGATAACGCTGCACGCTTTAAAGACTTTGCTGCGAGTATGACCCAATTCATTACGGGAGATTTAGCTAACTTTTTTAATTCTCCTGCCAAGCCTGCGACCGATTTTGATTACATGCACATTGATCTTGGCTTTTTGAAAGATAAGGGCCAAGAGTCAGGATTGAATGTCGTGGCTATTTCCGTGCTCTCTCGGGTATTAGGCATTGCTGAGGCCAATCAATTCAGCAACCGTCCAACCATTTTTATCATGGATGAGGCGCATCTGTTATTTAAAAACCAAATGATTGCCGCTTTTGCGACCTTGATGGCAAAAGTTTCTCGAAAATTAGGACTTTGGCTTATGCCAGCCACACAGAACATTGCGGATTTAGAGGGGTTAGAGACCAGCAAGCTTTTATCCATGATGGAGAACTGGTTATGTCTGGCGCTCTCTGAAAAAGAAATCGATCTTATTCCGAAATTTAGGGCGCTCACGAAAGAACAACGCGATTTATTGAGCAGTGTGAAGAAGTATCCCAAGGTCTATGCCGAAGGCGTGTTATTAGGTGAAAACTATCAAGGATTATTTCGAAATATTCCACCAAGAATTGCATTGGCGCTTGCTATGACTGAGCAAAATGAGAAAGCAGAGCGCCGGGCCTTATGTGAACAGTTTGGTTATACCGATTTAGAAGCGGTTGAGAAAATTGCTGAAAAACTAAAATCCTACCGAAGAGAGATTGTCGATGATGAAACATTTGATGATTAAAGCGGCTTGTGTAGTCTGCATCGTTTTACCTTTATCGTCTTTTGCGATGACGGTTCAGTATTTTGGTTTGACTACCCAGCCGTCTGTGCAGAACACGAAAACTACATCAGTGTGCTTATTGGATAAAGCCGATCAGATTAAAACAGCGATTAATCAGGATTTAAAAAAACAAATGGCAACAAGGTCAATGAGCGCAACTAACATTACTCAACGTTATTCAAAACAATTTAAAGCCTTGTCTAACAATGTTATTTGCCAATATGAGGCGGCCAAACTCGGTGTAACCCGCTTGCCTGCCATTGTTATTAATCATCGATACGTCATTTATGGACAACAAAACGTTGATTCAGGGATTAGAGAATACCAAGCCTTTCTGGAGCGCGATCATGTGGAATAAACTTAAAATAATTGGGTTAAGTGTGTTGCTACTTGCTGCATTCACAATTGCCAGCGCTACCACAAAACCACCAGGAACGATTAGCACGTTGGGCATTGCTTGGGATTCATCGCGTCACGTATTTGATTATTCACATTTTGGTGTTATTGGCACGTGTGTTTGGCTCGATCATGGTGCCTTTGGCATTCCTTATCTTGCCTTCACATTGGAGTTAGATGAATACCTGCCTGATATGGTGGTGACAAGCTTTAACGAAGCAGGCGATGATCCGTGGGATGCAGCAAGAATTACCCTTGATAAAGCAAGTTATGCAGCAGGCAATATTGCTTCCAAATCAATTACAGGTTATTCGTTAGGTAATGGTAAAACCAGCGAAGATAACGATAGTCATGAGCAGGCCAATAGTTTAATCACCAAATATGTCGATGTTGTTGGCAATCCTGATCCACTCAAATACTTTCCTTTTTTAAGCTTGCGCTTAGATACAACGGGCTTTTTTCCTTATTACAGTTCAGCAACAGACACAACAGGACGCTTAGGTGTGGCTGAGGCATTACGTTTTACAAAAAATATTAATCTTTTTAATTACTACATTGGTAGTGGTTTTACTAATAAATGGGGTTATGAATTTCCAAGAAGCATGACGAGTAATACAACCAATGATTATAAGGCTTCTATCATGGCAGCACTTCGTGCAGCCGATATCGTCACCAACAATAATACCTTACATATTGTTAAAAGCACGGGTGATACATGCGGTACAAACTGCGCTGTTGCTAATGTTATTGAAGAACAAAATGATAAGCATGAGATTTGGGAAGAAGTTTACCCGAATGATCGACATATTCAATTAGGACAGGATGCAAGTGCGATTTCGCCAGGCCATTATCTTGGTGAAGCGGATGAGAAAGCAGGCAATGGTAATTACGTATTTTTAGTGTGGAGACATTATCGCGGCTGTATACAACATTCCGGTAAATTTTTATGGGCCATGGTGAATGTACCGCCAACGGTTAAACGATAGGAGAAGTAGGGTATGCGTAGTATAACAATATTATTAGGGTTGACACTGATGATCAGTAGTAGCGCGGTATTTGCTGACAGTTTGTTGCCAACAAAATCCTATGATTACTATCAATTAAATGGTGGCTCGGATATCTCCATGCCACCTGTGTCACCTACCACCAGTATTGATGTGGGTGGTAATGTTAATTCAAATCTGGGTTACACCTGTAATGGCTTTAACCCTGCTATTTCTATTTCAAATACGATTAATAACATTGGTGGGTCGATTGAGGGCTTGAGTAAAAGCGTGATTGGTTCAGCCACGACGGCAGTGGGCTCATTGCCGATGTATGAACTCGAAAAAATGGACCCTAAATTGTATAACCTCATTCAAAATGCAATGACGGGCGCACAAGATCGTTTTAACGTGTCAATGAAATCGTGCCAACAGTCGCTTGATCAAATTAAAAATGGCAAATCACCGTATCAAGATTGGTTTAGTATTTCTGACTCTAATGGCTGGATGAACCACGCGAAGGCGGCTGCCCAAGGCCAAGATGTCGATATCAACACCGCCAGAACCGACACCACGAAAAAAGGCCCAGAATACGGCGTGCAATGGGTGCATAAAGGACCATCGGGGGGCTCTATTGGCTCCCAAGTATCGATTAAAGTGATTTCTGATGTAGCAATTGCCGGTTACAATATCATGATTGATCCAAGTCGTCCGCTTGATGATAATTCTACGCCGTCAAAAGCAGATCACCCCGATCTAACGACGTTCTGGCCAACACCGGATGATGCCGGAAAATTCTCAGCCTTAGTACTCGGTAATATTACAATTACCACGCAAAAAAGTGATCAAGCGCAGGGAACCACTGCTGGCGTTGGGCTGGTGCCTATCTTAACATCGTGTCCTGATATCGCAAATACTGACAAAACCTGTGTCAAAACAATTCGTGACAAGCTTGCACAAATTGTTGCAAGCAATGACACGCCGAGCCCGACTGATTTAGAGCAAATCAGTGCTAATGGTTTGGCTATTACGCCACGTGTCATTGATGGGCTGCGTAATTTAGATAAATCAGGTCAAGCACTTTATATCAATCGCATTTCACAAGATGTGGCGATACAAAATTTGATTGATGAATCATTGATGTTACGACGTGTGCTCATTGCAGGTAGTCAAGCACAAGTCGTGCAGAACTTACAGCCTGCGTTAACTGCCGTGAATGAAAGCATTGCTCGTTTAAACAAAGATATCGAGAATTTATTGTTTGAGCATCAAGTCAGAAAACAAATGACGTCTAATACGATGCAAACGCTCCTACAACAAATGAATAACAATGAAGAAAACGCTGCTAATCAAGTAAATGAACATCGTGCCGGGCCTGTAACCAATAACGGTGCGGTTTATAAGAAAGGGCAAGGGGAGTAATCGTCTATGATGGTACAAAGCCCATTAGAACTGTACACCACCTTTTTGGGGTTTAAATATTATGACCTGATTTGGGAAGTGTGCTCGCGTTTTGGTATTGTTTACCTGCCGTTTTTAATGTTGATGATCAACAGCCTGACTAAACCGTTCGAAACGGCTATCGGCAACGGTGCTGATATTTCTTTTCGCCGAACGTTTATTGAATTTATCTTAATGTCATTAGTGTGCTATTTAGCAGTTGCACCTGCGTTTCATTTAGATGTTAAAGAAATTAAATACCAGCCTATTTGTGAGGCAGGCTCGCAAGTGTCAACGCCGGGTAATAGCGGTACGACCTATGACGACATGTTTCAAGGGATGGTGGTTGATTCGGTGAAGGTGCCTGTTTTGTTAGGTTTAGCGTTAGATGTGTCATCTGGGATCACCTATGCTGTTACTAAAAGTATGCCTTGTACGCAGAACATTAATCAGTTGATGCATTCGGTGGTGATGACACGATTTTCTCAGCCATTACAAAACCAAATTCAGGAATTTAACAATCAATGCTATTTACCGGCTAAAGCCATGTTTAATACGCGCAACCCTGATCCATCCACTTACCAAGATGTGATGAAACAATATGGTGGCAGCGGAGACTTAGCTTGGATGGGATCACACGTGCTATCGCTGCTATATTATCAGAATATGCGTGCCAGTCAGCCGGTTGCGCCATTTCCCTATACCATGTATCCATCACCCCTTGTCGATCACAACGTCAAAGCGGGATTGCAACAGCAGCCGATTCATGGTTACCCAACCTGTAAACAGTGGTGGAGTGATCCACAATATGGGTTAGAAAAAAATATTGTTAAAGAGGTGAATAACACTACACCTAAAAATTCACATTTATCGGAATTACCTTTAACCGATCGGATTGTTTCATGGCTCCATGAAATACACGCACCTTTTACGACCAGTGATACAGCTGATGACATTGTTGCACGTGGCGCACTGTATGATGCCAACAGCATGCAAGAAACGCATATTAACACGGGTGGTGGGGTATTAAGTCATATCGCTAATATTGGCGTCACCATTGGCCAGCTTAAAAATAATATATTAACGGAGCCGATGGATCAAGCCAAAGCACAGGATTTATTGCCTATTGTGCAAGCCGTATTGATCTTTTTAATTTTGATGTTTTACCCCTTTATTATGATTGCAGGAAATTACAATCTTAAGGTGCTAACCGGGTTAATTTTTTTATTGTTCAGTTTGATTTTTACCACAGCCATATGGCATGCGCTAACCACGCTACAAGATATGGTTAATAACAGTATGAGCTATGTAAACTTCCAAAACCCCGAAGAAAAACCCGTCTTTAATAATTTTTTTACAACGCTCTACTATGTGGTCCCATTATTTTTTAATTCATTAATAGCTGGGACTGGAGTTTTGCTTGGAGACAAATTAAGCCAAATGTCAGGAAAAATATCATCTACCTCTGATGGCAGCCCTTCTTCAGGTGGTGGCTCATCTGGAGGAAGCTCCGGCGGCGGCAGTTCTGGCGAAGCTGCTGAAGCAGGGGAAGGCGCAGCAGAAGCGGCAGAGGTAGCAGGAACGGCGGCGTTGTTATGAAAAAATATCTATTTGACCTTAAAAGTGTCTATTCGAGTTTCAAACTGACCGGATTCATTACGTCCACCACGAGGGACGTTCATCAGTGGTATTTCACCATTGTGTGTAAGATCAAGGTTTTTGGATTGTCTCCACATTTCTTTAACAAACCATTTGCTAAGACCGAGCGTGATCAACGCCAACAACTTACCCGTCGTTTTAAAGCGCGTTTTATTGTCCGCCTGTTTCATCTGACGTGCAAAGTTGAGTGTGTCTTTACCCACATTCAAAGCGTGTTGGGTGGTTCTTTTGGCTCGTATCAGTTCACGCATGGAGATGTCCTATGAAAAAGTTCCCTAAGCCTTCCCATTATACTCAAAAAAGGCCAATTCTACAAAAATTCGGCTTTGTCACAAAATGGGTTGGGCTTTTTTTAGGATTAATGGTGGTAGCCATGGTTTTGGGCCCACTTTTTCTGGCAAATCATCACAGAGCACTGCATTTGAGCACCTTTTTGAACCACTACAGGGTTGTCTTTTGGGTGTTACACGCGGTGTTTATCTTATCGGCACTTTGGTGGTGGCCAGCTTATATTCGTGCCAGAGGCGCGCGTAATCGTTGGCCACAAGAGATGATCAAACGGGCATCAGACTGGAAATGGGCGGTCATGCTGGTGTTGGCGTTTTTATGTGTTTTATTTTTTATCAGTTAGGGGCTTGTTATGATGAGTACACACTATACCGTTGAAAATCCCTTTAGAAATGCTGTTGAGTGTTACTCAGGGGTAGCGTTACTTTGCGGTAGTTTGTTGGTGCTCTTATATCCACATTATTTTTTGCTGTCAGGGGCTTATTTATGGTCTTTTGAAGCATTTATGTTGTTATTTGCCTTCTCTCGAATTTTTCAGGGTGTTCGCATTATTAATTTTCAGCGGCGGCTACTTAAATTAAAAACGTTTGGGATGACAACCGAGGAAGTGCCACTTAAAGCCGGGGTGCAGTACATTGGCGAAGGTTTTGCGTGGGAGGGCACGCATACGCAACGCAAATGCTTCATTAATGAAGTCGAAAATGAAACTTACCAGCGCAAGGGTAAGGCTTATCAGTGGGCTAGAGACTATGAAAAAGCCCATCAAAACACGCTTGCCGCGATGCTGAAAAGTGATGTGCCTTTTAATCCGCTTAAGAAGCTGCCGGATATCGGTGGTAAGCCTTGGTTACATGGGTTAGGCGATCGTGAAAGGGCCATTGGGTTATTGGAATCACAACGCAACGGACACGTGTTGCTGCTGGGCACTACGCGCGTGGGTAAAACGCGATTATTATCCATTTTAGCTAATCAAGATATTCGCCGTAAAAAACCACTGATATTTTTAGATCCCAAAGGGGATTTAGACATTTTGCGGGATATGTATGCTGCAAGTGCTGTCGCAGGGCGCTTAGATGATTTTAAGGTTGTGCATGTGGGATTCCCCACTATTTCTGCAAGGTTAAATACCTTATCGTCCTACAGTGATATTGCTGATGTGGCAACACGTATTACCAGCGCTATGGATGCATCAGGCGAGGGTAGTCAATTTAAAGATTTTGCTTGGAAATACATTAATATCACGGCTAAATGCTTAATACAGCTAGGCGAGCCGATTAACTATCGCACGATCAGTTTTTATATCACACGCCCTGAAGTGTTATTGTTGAAATATGCTGACGCGATCTTACCTGAACAAGATCTTGAATACTTATCAGGGGTTCAGGACATCATGGATGAATATCAGGTAAAAAAAGAGGAAGAGGGCGAAGCCTTCACTGAAATGAATCGTTCCACAGCGATAAAAAAATACTTAAAGACGTTTATTGAATCCAGTGTCTCAAAGGGTGATATGCAAACTTTGGTGGATGACGTCATTGTACCGCTTTATGACGCAGCAACCCTGGATTCCACGTATTATCAAAAAATCACGGCCAGTGTCGGTCCCGTGCTCGACAAGATTAATCAAAGCAACGCAAGTGATATTTTTTCGTTTGAAGAAAATCCGCCGCAACCTGAAGTTAACTTAATGGAGGCCATTAAACGAGGACAGGTTATTTATATTGGTCTGAACTCATTAGTCAATAGGGAAGTCTCTGTTGCGTTAGGGAAAGCTATTATTTCAGATTTAGTTTCTTGCGCTGGGCGAATCTATAACGCCAACGAAAGCGTTGATGTCTGTCTTTATTGTGATGAATTTTCAGAAATCGTGCAGGATGAATTTGTAACACTACTCAATAAAGCCGGTGGCGCTGGATTTCAGGTGATTGCAGCCTGCCAAACGATTAATGATTTGGGCGCAGCATTTAGTGGTAATCACGATAAAGCAAAAATGCTAGAAGGCAATTTTCAATCTCAGATATTTCTGCGTGTAAAAAACAAAGACACGGCGATGGTGCTGGTGGATCAGCTTAACGAGGTTGAAGTGGTTACCCGCATGGAAGGGAGTTCTGCATCCGATACACCGCATGGTGAAGACGGGATTTATTTTAATACCGGCAATGACGTCAGAATTAGCTTAAAACCAACCCCTATGCTGCAAGCCAACGATATTATCAGCTTGCCCAAGGGCCATGCTTTTGTTTTTACCAATGGTGGTGAACTTTATAAAGTGCGTGCGCCATTACCTACCAATGAGTCTTTAGCACCAAAAAATTTTGTTGAGCTGATTGAGATTGTTAATAGCAACGGAGGGCACTGTGATGTTTAAGCGTTGCTTGATCCTATTATGCTTATCATTATTTTCCCAGGTGACGCTGGCGGCGATTGTCGCGGGTAACCCACAAGGGACAGTCACACTGACAGAAGTGATGGATTATCAGTGTGGGCATTGTCATCGAATGCAACCACTGATTAATTGGCTGATGGTGCATGACAAGCATTTAAAAATACGACTGATCCCTGTTGCCATTATTAATAAAAATTCATTGGTTGAAGCGACCAGTAGCTATGTGATGGCTAAAAACACCAATGATTTTCTGAAATACCATGAGTTTTTAATGTCACGCGCCGTAGGCGCAAAAGGTGTGTTTATTATTTTGAATCACTTGCACTTAGACACAAAGACCTTTCAAGCCAAGATGCATCAACCTTGGGTATTAAGTGAAATGGAAGCTGGGCTATCGCTCTTAAAACAATATCACAGTGGTACGCCGCTTATTTTAGTTTATCCAACCAACAACCCATCAAGGAAATTTGTTTTCAAAGGAGAAACAGATCCAAGAGTGATTATTAAAGCTATCCAGGAGGCATCGCATGATTAAATATTTATACACATTGGTCAGTGATTTTGTGATCTTAATCATCGCGGCAATCGCTCTTTTCTTTTTTAAAAGCCTAATTATACAGGAAGGGGTTTGGCTGTATGAGTTAGCTTGGGTTGTCATTATTATTGCAGCGATAGGGACTATGTTGGTTAAGCCCAGAAAACCCAAAGTGACGCCTGTATTTCCTCGCGAGCTTGCCAAACGCATTGAAAATGCGCTACCACATGATGCCATTAAACTCTATCAATCATGGCTCTTAATGAGTTTAGATAAATGTTATCAAATTTTACAAAAGAAACGTTCAAAAGAGGCATTATCTGATTTAGCAAACACACTGGCCGATAAACTCATATTTGTCTTTAATCGTACGCCCAGCGATTGCTTGTATAAAATATTAGAAGAGAGAAATAAAGATAATGCATTCGTTGCACTAACCTTTTTTACGACAGTGATTGAATCATTAAAGCCCTATGCTGTTAAATCATTATTTAAAAAGCCACTATCAGCCTATCGCGATGTGTTTACACATATCCGGCTTGAAAATGCGCCTAATTATCTTTTTAGAGAGCATTATCGTTTATATGAGTTGGGCGCTTTGGTTGAAGGCCGGTGGCTGTCACTTAATTTTAATTCAGATCTTGAGCCACTACTACGATCCGCATTAGCACCTCAGTTGCTTGAAGATAAAAGTCAGCCAAAAGCACCAACACCTAAAAAACCCTCTGCAAATGAAATAAATGAGATGTCAGATACAGAAAGTAAAAAAACCCTATCCCAATCACAAGAAGACAGTACCGCCGAACAAACAGACAAGACCCCAGCCGTCGTTAAAGAGACGGTAGTTGAAGATGAGTCAAAAAAAGAAATAAATACCGATCAACCCAATATCGACAATATAGAAATAGAGCAATGCGAAAAGTTTTTTAAGTGGTTGCAACGGCAGATTGATCGCAAACCCATTAATTGCAGCGAATACTTTTATCAGGATTGTAAACAACATGGGGACTCAATGCTGTTTATCACGGATATTGCGCTATCTGATTTTTCTAAAAAAACACAAATTGCGGCAAGTGACATTAAAGAAGCTTTAGTTTTGCTAAAGCATTCTGATGGTAAGCTCTATCAATTTAAAGAAGAAGGGCAGCCAGACAAACAATTGCTATCTATTAACGTCAATTTTGAAACCAAAACATCGTCTGAATTGAGCGGCAGTATTGAGGAGGGCCTATGAGCACTGTATTTGTTTTAAAACCATGTTCTCATGAAACAGCGTGGCTGATGTCTATAACTATCAAGCCGGGTGTTTCACGCATGATGACGGTGATGAATAAGATCGCTCGGCTTTTTCATCATGCGCGCCTTGGCCGATCGCAGGATATACTCACGCTATTCCATTGGCATCAAAGTATGTGTCAAATTGAGGGGTATTTTGATAAAGAGATTGCGCGTTTAACAAAACTAGTAAGGCGCAAGTGTAAGGACCAGCTTTTATTTGAACCCAATTCAGGAACAAGTTATCGCATAAAGGTATCTGCGCCACCATCCGCTTGTTTTTATCGATTGATATCAAAACACGATACATTAATGTGCCTAGTTGAAACCTGCATTATGCTGGGTCTATTCAAAAAGCGCCGTACATTATCTAAAAAAAATCACGTTTACTCTAAAAGGTTGTTAAAAATTATGACTGAAATATCTGAGTATAAAATTTCAAATAACACCACTGTCGAGCGCTCTTTAACGGAGAAAGAGCAAAGCACATTATCTCATGCGCTACAGTCTGAGGTTATGCCCATTTTTAGAAAGGGTGTTTTTGATGATCTTATTGCACAAACATCGGTAACTAATACATAAGAGGATGCATCACATGACAAATACACTATACCTATGCGAGAAACCATCACAAGCACGCGATATTGCAAACGTATTGGGGGCAGGGTCAAGGCAAGACGGTTACATTGAAGGCAGTGGCATTACAGTAACATGGTGTCTAGGCCATTTATTAGAATTAGCGCCACCAGAGCATTATTGTGAAAATCTAAAACCATGGCGCATGGAGGTCTTACCTATTATCCCCAAAGAATGGCATCTTATTCCGAATAAAAAAACGAAAGCACAACTGACTGTCATTAAAAAACTACTGAAGCAAACCAACCATGTCATTATCGCAACGGATGCTGATCGTGAGGGAGACGTTATTGGGCGTGAAATTCTCGATTACTATCAATATGAAGGTCAAGTACAGCGTTTATGGCTCTCAGCTTTGGATGAGGCTTCAATTAAAAAAGCGTTAGCTAATATTCGTCCTGGAGAGTCTACGTATCCACTCTACCTTGCAGGACTTGGGCGGCAACGCGCTGATTGGACTATTGGGATGTCGATGACCATGGCAACCAGTTGTTTATTTGGCGCACCTGGGCAAGGTGTATTATCAGTGGGTCGTGTTCAAACTCCGACACTGAACTTAATTGTCCAGCGTGATCGATCAATCGAAAATTTTAAGTCAACTGATTATTTTGAATTAGATGTTTTGTTTGAAGCCAAACAGGGCGAATTTATAGCACGTTGGCAAGCGCCAGAAGAATTAACTGATATGGATGGGCATTGCTTAAAGCAAGAAACAGTGGAGTCGGTGGCAAAGAAAATTGAGGACAAAAACGGTATCGTGACACTATTTGAAGATAAAGCTAAAAAAACAGCGCCGCCAGTCTGTTTTTCGTTATCAAGCCTGCAAAAGGTTGCATCGAGTGGACTTGGACTATCGGCAAAAAAAACGCTTGAAATTGCACAGGTTCTCTATGAAAAATTTAAGGCGACAAGCTATCCAAGAACGGATACAGGTTATTTGCCAGTTAATCAATTCGATGAAGCAGAAGGTATATTGAATACACTCGTCAGTATTGATCCTTCGATTAAAGCGTTGGTATCACACTGCGACGCTACACTAAAATCACCCGTCTGGAACGATAAAAAAGTCACCGCTCACCATGGCATTATACCAACACTGAATGAATCGGTAGATCCGGGTGCGATGAGTAAAGATGAGCTGGCTATTTATGATTTGATCCGTCGCCAATACATTGCCCAATTTCTCGGGTTTTATGAATACAATCAAAGAAAGGTTGAGGTGAATTGCGAAAATGACAATTTCGCAGCAACAAGTAATACGCCCAAAAAGCTTGGTTGGAAACAGGCTATTAGCAAAAACCAGGAAGAACTTGATAGCGATGACAAACAAAAAGAATTAAATATTCCTAAATTAACCGAAAATGAATCCGTTACATCAAAAGAAACACATTGCTTATCTAAGCAAACAAAACCACCGGCTAGATTCACCGAAGGTACGCTCATTGCTGCTATGAAAAATATTGCAAAATTTGTTGATGATGAGGCACATAAAAAAACCTTAAAAGAGACCGCGGGCATAGGAACGGAAGCAACTCGTGCTGATACGATTGAAAAATTGCTAAACCGTGGGTATATCAAGCGAGATAAAAAAATATTAGTTTCAACGGATCGTGGGCGTGAATTAATCAATCTGTTACCTGAGCAAATGAAAAATCCAGCCATAACGGCCGCTTGGGAGCAAGAACTCGATAACATTGCCGAAGGGCATGGTAACCTGCAAGATTTTTTGCTTGATCAGGAAGAAGTGCTTGAGTTTATGCTAGAGGACTTAAGTAAAATTCGACAAATCAGAGGTAAAGGTATCGATCTAGGGCCACAACATCCTTGTCCTAAATGCAAATCGCCATTGATTCGGCGAAAAGGTAAAAATGGGTTTTTCTGGGGATGCTCTCGTTACCCAGATTGCAATGGTTTGATGCAAGACAAGGGGGGTAAGCCTCATATGAAAGAAACCGTAGTACCATCAGACATTGACTGCCCAAGCTGTCAATCAGGCAAGCTAATTAAACGAAAAGCAAAGAAGAAAGGTTATTGGTGGGGCTGCACCCAATATCCTGACTGCAAAGCGGTCTATTGGGATCAAAAAGGCAAGCCTAATTTGGCTACGCCCCAAAAAGACAAGGCGGAGCAATAAGCGATGGCACTTTGCAATGAGGTTCGATTGATTGGCTACTGTGGCACTTTTCCAAAGCTAAAATCCTATGGAGATGGTCGTAAACTATGTCGTCTACCTGTTTATACCGAGCATTGGGCCTATCACAACAGTGGCGAACAGCAAGTATTTAAAGAGCTGCATTGGTGCGTGTTCTTTGGGCGAAATGCTGAGCGTGCTGAACAATTACTGATGAAAGGATCCCAGATCCATGTGCGCGGCACGATCCATTATCACAAGCGCGAAAAGGCGGGGCGAACGGATATTTTGCCACAGATTTTAGTTGATGAATTTATGATCAGCACTAAGGCGACGGTTACAAAGGAGCTATATGACCATATTTTTAATGAAGAAAACCAAACTGATAAAAAGTCTGAAATCTAAGAAAAACACTGGTTTTTTAGGGTGATTTTGATATAATAGACTTTCAAAAGTAGTACTGATGAATGGCTGAGATGCCATGAAACGTGAAACAAGCGTCTACTATAAATGTCACATGCCGTCCTACGTGTCGTGAACCTAATCGAAGATTAGCAGGACCCACCAAAGACCACATTCAAGCGACAATAATAATTGTCCTAAAAGTTCCGGTTTGCCATGCAACCCACGTGAATTTATCACAGAACGATGAATGACGTCCCAATCCATTAAGCGCAATTGTGTTAGCCCTAACGTAGCTATACACGATTGATTTCTGTCGGCATGACAGTTTTGTCGCAGACAGCGCTTAATGCTCACCGCATCAATATCGATTCGATGCCCACTAATTTCAATGATTTTAAATCATTGACCACCTTTATATTGTCATAGTTACAATAGTATTGAACGCAGATTCATTTTATGAAAAAGCATCAAGCATACACTCAATACCGTTGGACAATATGAAGCGAAAGACAACCTCAAACAAAATAAAATCGTTATTTTGAAACCGTTGTTTTGATGTTCATTGACTTGAATTTTGTCTTTATGACAATTGCTCTTTAACAATTTAGCTTATGCGTGAAAGGCGTTTTGCCTGACGTTAAAGTTTAATCCCGGTGGGGAAGGTTTATTTCTTCCCTACGGGAAGGCATAGCTTTCTCCGATTTATTTTTAATAAAAGGAGAAATCACTATGTCACTACAAAATAAACTGAAAAACTCAGGTAGCATGCAAGAGAGGCTTCAATTAAGAGCTAACTCTAAAGTGAGCGCAAATAAACACGCTGTTAAAACATTAGCAGAGTCGTTGTCTTGTCTCACAAAAATGACCGCTTATCAGATCAGAGAACTAACCCTCCATGAAAATGGAGAGTTTATCACTTGTTCTGGTAGTAAAGAGGCACTAGATGTGGTTAACCATATCAAAAGCATCTTGCGGTCACGAGGATTTGGTTGTTATGCATTGCATAACTTTATCTGGATTGTACCTTTTGTGCATGAAAGCATTCATATACCCGATTTTGAACGGGCAAAAACCATTTTGCCTGATTTAAAAGCGGACTTATTGGGAAAAGCGTTTCCTGATCACGTCCAAAAAGAAAGTTACGCGTCCAAAGACACGAAAAAAGCCGCATCGAAAGCATTACATTCGATACTAGGCTTGGTAAGTGTCTTAGGTTCTGTGCTGACTTTTCTGGTATATCGTGCGATAAATGCCCGATAATACGTTGTGTCTTACGCCCAGTGGGGCAATTTGATTTTCCCTGATGGGTGCAATCACGTTTCTCCTTGGGTTTTATTTAATAAAACTTAATGGAGAAAATCATGATTGAAGCAATTAATTCATATCCTAAAATTAAGCTCAAGGGTTATGAGACTGGATGGACTTATCACGGCCCATACCGGACTCTAATCAAGATCTTGTATAACAGGATTCATCTGTTAAATGCCAATAAACAGCTTGATAGTAAGGTTATCTCAAATTACGTAGATGACTTTGTTGCAACGTTAACTAATGATTACATATTCCTTCGAAGTTACGCCTTTATTATGGGCGTCACCAAATGGAAAATGTATCTCAAGAAAAACTGGAAAGGGCTTGGAAAAGACTTTTCTGGTGCTGACTTGTGGAAAGGCTGTTTTAAAGCAGCGTTGACGTTCGATCTATCAAGAGAGTTCGGCCTAACGTTTGATGGGAGGTGTGTTTTATGAGCACTTACAACTCAAAATTAGCATTAGAGGCAAGACAGTTCAGCGGCACTGACAACTGGTATAAACACTTCCTTGGAATTGTTTTTACCGATGGCGTTTCATTCCTGCGTGAACAACTTGAGTGTCATTGGTTAATTGACGATATTGCTATTTTTTCCAGAGATTTCTGGGAAAAAGAATCATTTATCACGGCTGATTTTAGCCATAATAATGATAAAGCGGTATTAGGGTTAACAGATGGCAATGATCATTTGTTATTTAGCAATAAGTATCCTTACAGCGATTTATCTATCGACAGCCAATCACTGGTTGCATCAGAACTTGATCCATTTTTACGATTGTTTCTGATTTACGATGGTGGATTTAAAAAGCATGTCTTACTGCTACCAAGTGAATATTAATTTTTTGATAATAACTTTGTTTAATAACCCTCGGGGAATCATGACTGCTTCCTCACGGGGCATAGTGGTTCTCCTCTTTTTTAAAACAGGAAGGAGATCGTGATGAACAATAACGCTGATATTGATTGGGGCCGAGTGGAAGGAGAGCTTGAGCGCGCTATTGACAGTATCCAACACCTTGGATTAACTGTTGAAGTCGTTGGTAATTGGTTATGGCTATCTGGCCAGACCAAACCTTATGCTCAAGATCTTCGCGAAGCGGGGTTTCAATGGTCAAAAGCCAAAGAGCGCTGGTTTTATAAACCCAGCACCTTGCCGAGCAAAAAGAAAAGTGATCGCCAAATTAGCATGGATCAGATCCGTGATTATTATGGTAGTCAAGTTCTTCATCTCAGCACTCAATAACACACGTTGTTTAACCCAAGTCGGGAATAATAAGCCCGACATGGCTTCATTATTTCCTTTTTTAACATTCTTAAAGGAGAATCATTATGTATGAAAACACAGTAAATCTTGTTGGCTTTGTAGGCCAAGTAACTCTTTATGAAAATGAAGGTAAAAAACCGTTTGCGAAACTCACGTTAGCAACCACGAAACGCTTTACGAATAAGAAAGGCGAAAAAGTGGAAAAAACGGCTTGGCATACATTGCAGTGCTTTGGGCACCTGGTCGATGCTATTAAAGATAGGGTCGAGAAGGGGAGCTATTTATCTGTTTCTGGGGAACTAGAATACGATGAATGGCAAACTGAAGCCGGTGAAAAACGCACTGCTGCGGTGATCAATGTTAAAAACCTTTATCGGTTAATTGATCCTAAGCTGCAAGAATGGATTGATCAAGTCAGTCACTTGTAACCTTTGTGTTACAGGGCTTACAAGACATTTCATTTAACCCTGATGGGAATGAGACTTTCCTTCAGGGGGTCCGTTCCTGTTTTTTTATTTTAAAAAACGGAGATGGCACATGATAAAGGATAACAAACATATTCCTTTGGAAATGAGCATGCAAAATATTGATGTTGAGGTTTCAAGATTAACTGATTTACTCCAGCTCATGGAGAAAGCAGATAAAATTTACTTGAAATCGTTAGCGTTGAGATTGGGTGAATTATCTACCCAGTTAAACCAACCAACACACTATCAGGCATCCCATTTTTAATGGCGCATAAGCAATTTGTTTTCAAAAGGCGGGCTTGCCCCGCCTTTTCTTAATTTGAAGTTTTTGATTAAATTATGCGAAAACCTTGGTTCTCTGGTAAAATTGGTGCTTAATATATTTTTATGGAATAGGCATTCAATGGCAATAAAACAAAATAATTCGTATAGCAACGAACATCAGCAGTATGATGACGTTGAATTTGCTCTTTATTGTGACGAAATTGAACGGCAATATAAAAAAGCAAAAGAAGACAGTCTATTTGAAGTATTAAAAGTGCTCGATTTAGATAAAGAGCACTCTGACAGCAACTTAGTCCAAGCAATTGATTATTTTAACGAGAAAAACGGGCTTGTAGAAAAAGATGCGCCGATGGATTTTTTAACTGAACGTGAAAAAAGAATGCTTCATCGAGAAGGGAAATTTCGTCCAGATCTTTACTGCATGCTTTTATCACAAAGTTTTGCTGAAGCCATTCAGAACAAATCAGTGTTTTTACAGCATTCATTAAAATTTGCTTTTGATAAGACATAATTGGGTTCCGTACGAAAAGGGGCGTTCAACTGACTCAGGTTAGTTGTACAATTCTAAGTTTTCAAGATAAATCCTTAAATGCCCAGCCATTTTAAATTGTTTATTAATCAAATGATGTTTTCTACCCAAGATAATTTTTTTGATATGTTTGGGCATATGACGATAGTGTTTATTACCACCGATCATTTCATAAAATACAGAAATTAAATCATGAACATCTTTTTGAATACGTAGTTTGCTTGGTTTGCCGAGATGTAATAAGTCAATAAGGTTGACTTCGAATCCTAGCCCCTTACGCTTCACAATAATATTATCAGAATGAATATCGCCATGATACTCTCCTAAAAAATGAATTTGCTCTACTCCTTGAACAAGAGCATAAAACAAATGTAATGCCTCAAAGGGCAAGATACATTGTTTGGGTTGTCTAGCAATATATTCTGATAGCACTTCACCATCGAGAAAATCAGAAA
>JAJFJO010000140.1 GCA_021774015.1 Gammaproteobacteria bacterium | reverse complement strand
GTATAAGGAATAATAGCTTTGGTCGGTGTCGCGAAAAAATTATTATGCCAAATAGCGATGAGCGCCAACAATACCGGCATATTATTACTGAAATCATTGTGCTTAAAATGTTGATCCATCATAGCTGCACCTTGCAGAAATGCATCAAACACCTCGTAGCCTAAAGCAATCGCTATCGACAAGCTCACTGCCGACCACACCGAATAACGCCCCCCCACCCAATTCCATAACGGAAAAATATGGTCTGGCAAACAACCCAATTGTTCTGCTTTCGATTGATTAGCGGTAACTGCAAACCAGTGCTTATTAATAGACTCATGATGTCCTGACGCGGCAACAAACCATTGCTTAATCGCACTCGCATTATCCAGTGTTTCTTGGGTGCCGAATGATTTAGAAGTAAAAATCGCGATCGTTGTTGCTGGATTTAATTGTTGCAATAACGGTTCTAACACATCCCATTCATAATTCGACACAAAATGACATTGAATGGGGTTGGCGTCAGAGCAAAACGCTTGATACAACATTCGCGGCCCCAAATCAGAGCCGCCTATTCCTACGTGCACAATATCGGTTATAGGTTCGCCAGTGAAACCAGTGAAACGCTTTGTAGCAACAGCATCACACAAGGCTTTCATACGATGCTTAGCTGCCTGTACGTCGGGGTTGTCCACACCGCGCAACGCCACATGCCACGCAGCAACGCCTTCAGTAACATTCAGCTTATCACCCTGAAAAAGTTGCTCAATATGCCGTGACAAATTGCACGATTGTGCTAACTGCGTTAAGAGTTCAATAGTCTCGACTGTCATAGGGTTTTTTGAATAATCCAGAAAAAGATCGCCAACCCCAAGGCTAAAACGATCAAAGCGCTGCTCATCTTGCTCAAATAAATTTGCCAAATTTGCAGACTGCATCACGTTATAGTGATTCAGTAACGCTTGCCAAGCAGGTTGTTGTGTTAACGCCATTATTTAGCTGCCATCCTAATTCCACCATCTAAACGAATAACTTCACCATTTAAGTATGGATTTTCAATAATATGTTTTGCCAATAAAGCATATTCGTTCGCGTTACCCAAACGTTTTGGAAAGGTAATTTCTTCCGCCAAACTGTCTTGCACATTTTGCGGCATAGCAGCCATCATCGGTGTATTCATAATGCCTGGAGCAATCGTCATCACACGAATACCAAATTTGCCAAACTCACGCGCTGCAGGCAATGTCATTGCAGCAACACCACCTTTCGATGCACTGTAAGCTGCCTGTCCAATCTGCCCCTCAAATGCAGCTACTGATGCAGTGTTAATAATGACGCCGCGTTCTTTATCGCCATTGATTGGCTCTTGCCTCATCATTTGTGCCGCTGCGACCCGCATCACATTAAACGTGCCGATCAAGTTCACATTGATCACTTTAGAAAAGCTATCCAAAGACATAGCACCTTCTCGCCCAACAATTCGAGCAGCCGGCGCAATACCTGCACAATTAATAACAATATTGATGTCACCACACGCTTGAACTGCTTGTTCAAAGGCTTTTTCAACGGCTTGCGCATCACTCACATCACAAGCAATCCCCAGCCCATTAAGCTCTTTAGCTTTGACACTGACTGCCTCTTGGTTGAGGTCTAGCAAAATAAGGCTGGCGCCTTGCTGTGCTAGATATTCTGCGGTGGCAGCCCCCATACCTGACGCTCCACCTGTAACCAATATTGTTTTATTGTTTAAATCCATTGCAATGTTCCTTTATAAGCTGAGGCTACTCCGACTGCGCATCATAACACTCTTGGTCCAATAATTTCTCCGATTTTGCCACTAAACAAGCGATCATGGAATCCCCGGCAATATTCACGGCCGTTCGCGTCATGTCTAACAAACGATCAACTCCTATAATCAAAGCAATACCCTCTACTGGCAAGCCGACTTGTCTCAACACCATCGATAGAGTAATCAATCCCACACTCGGCACGCCTGCTGTACCAATTGATGCCAATGTTGCCATGAGTATCACAATTAAATACCCCGTTAATCCTAATGACACGCCATACGCATTAGCAATAAATACAGTGGCGACTCCTTGCATAATCGCGGTGCCATCCATGTTAATCGTCGAACCCAGTGGAATGATAAACGAAGCAACCGAGTTGCTAACCCCTAATTTATTTTTTACTGTGCGCAACACAACCGGGATAGACGCATTGCTACTCGAGATTGAAAATGCAAATATCATAGCGCCATACATATTACGGAAAAATTGAATGACGGATAAACGGCCTAAGAACTTCAGTAAAGATCCATACACAAAAAAGAGTTGTATCATTAATACAAGCAACACCACAGAAAAGTATTCGGCCAAATTAAAAATAAGCTTAAAACCCACCTTTGCAAATAACGCCGCCAACAAGCAAAACACACCATACGGTGCAACTTTCATAATCATAACAATCAGCTTCATTAACACTTCATTCACCGCTTGAAACAGATCAATAACTTTTTTACCTGGCTCGCCCGACACAGTAATCGCAGCACCAAACAACAAGGAAAACACGATGATTTGCAGCATAATTCCATTGGATAGTGCTTTGAACGGGTTCATAGGAAACATATCAATAATTACTTTTTTCAACGAAAAAGTAGGCAATGCCAAAGCAGATTGTGTGTTCCCTAAATCAAGCCCATGTCCTACATTAAAAGAACTTGCAATCAACATAGCTACTGTAATTGCTACTGCCGTAGTCATTAAATAAAACATCACCGCCTTGCCGCCAATACGTCCTAGCTCTTTCATATTACCTAACGAACTTGCGCCGCAGACCAAAGACACTAATACAATAGGCATCACCATCATCGTAATTAAACGGATGAAAATAGTGCCTCCCGTTTGTAAAATATCATCAGCAAAAAATACGCGAAGCGATAATGGCATCGGCATCCACTTCAGTGCTAAACCGACAAGTACACCCAGCAACATACCAATTAATATTTTTATTGTGAAATGATGCTGTGAAGTGTGCTGTTTAATTGTATTATCCATGCTTTAGTCCTTTTATGCTAATCCTTAATCAAAGCGTGCGTTAATGGGCTGTCAATTATAGGGTGAAATGGCCGCCCTCTCCCAACACCATAATACTCTATCCCCAAACTGTTCAACAGCTCAGCATTATATATATTTCTACCATCAAAAATAACAGGGTGGCTTAATGCTATTTTCAATGAAGCAAAATTTGGCTGCAAAAATTCGTCCCACTCGGTCACCAGCACGAGAGCATCAGCATTAATAAGCGCCTCTTCTGCAGTAGCAGTTAATGTTAACGCATCATCTTTCAGCTGCACACGCACAGCGTCCATAGCAACAGGATCATAGGCTTGCACACGAGCGCCCGCCTCTATTAAGCATCTTATTAATGCCAAACTCGACGCACAGCGTATATCATCCGTATTGGGTTTAAATGCCAAGCCCCATATTGCAAATACTTTATTGGTTACATTACCGTTAAAATATAGCGTTATTTTATCGAACAATAATCGTTGCTGTTGGTCATTCACTTGCGCGACAGATTGCAATAACTTAGGTTGATAATTAGCCTCATGCGCCATAGCTATTAATGCAGACACGTCTTTAGGGAAACAGGAACCACCATACCCGCAGCCTGCATTTAAAAAATGCTCGCTAATACGACCATCCAAGGCCATACCTGCTTTTACATCGGTAATATCAGCTCCATAACGCTCTGCCAGCTGACTTATTTCATTCATAAAGCTAATTTTTGTCGCTAAAAATGCATTGGCTGCATATTTGGTTAATTCTGCAGAACGAATGGGCATAAATACGATTGGATGACTAGCATTAATTAAAGGCTGATACAGTTGCTCCATTATTATTTTAGCACGCTGATGATTAATGCCGACAATAATGCGTTCTGGTTCTAAAAAATCAGTGACAGCACACCCTTCTCGTAAGAATTCCGGGTTGGATGCAATATCAAATTCGATATTCTTTAAACGCCGCTCAAGCGTTTGAGTAATAATATCTGCAACTCGATCAGCCGTACCGACTGGCACAGTCGATTTCGTCACAACTAAACAATAGGCATCCATATGCTGAGCAATCGTTTTTGCTACTTGCTCAACCTGCCTTAGATCCGCTCCTCCGTCAGGTAAAGCCGGCGTGCCCACAGCGATCATGTGCACATCAGCACAGGCTATCGCTTTCCGTGCATCCGTCGTAAAAAAAAGGCTCTGGTTCAAATGATCCTGTAATAATTCCTGTAAATCGGGCTCATAAATAGAGATCAGCCCCTGGTTAAGATCGGCGACTAGCGACTCATCAATATCGACACAAGTAACGTGATGCCCCAGCTGTGCTAACCCCACACTGGTGACCAAACCAACATAACCCGCTCCGTAGATTGCGATTTGCATATTCTTACCATGAATCAATGAGTTACAATAGATCCGCAGACTAAACGACATTATAAAGCTTTTCTTAAAAATAACCTAATATTGATGACCCCAAACACAACATCGGGTACAATCCCCACCAGTGGTTATTAAGGAGAAAAACTTAATGGATAAACGCGTTGCTATTATTGGACTGGGCTATGTTGGACTTCCCGTCGCCACCCATTTTGCCAAAAAATATTCCGTTATTGGCTTTGATAAAAACCCAGAGCGAGTGGAATCCTTAAATAAAGGTTTTGATATTACTGGAGAGGTTGAGTCAGAAGACCTGCTGAGTAATAATCTAAAATTCACCTGCAATGATGCTGATTTAGAGCAAGCCACCTTCTATATCGTTGCCGTCCCCACTCCTATCGATGAATCCAAACGCCCCGATCTATTTTGTTTATTAAGCGCCTCTGAAACGGTCGGTAAGCAGCTTAAGAAAGGTGATATTGTTGTTTTCGAATCCACCGTATATCCAGGCACAACCGAAGACGAATGTGTTCCTGTACTAGAGGAAGCGTCAGGGCTAAAATGTGGTAGCGATTTCACTGTCGGCTATTCTCCTGAGCGTATTAACCCAGGTGACAAAGAACATCGCTTTGATACAATTACCAAAATTGTCTCCGGGCAAGATCAAGCAACGTTAGATATTATTGCGGACATGTATGCTAGTGTTGTCACTGCAGGTATTTATCGCGCTCCCACCATTAAAACTGCGGAAGCTGCAAAAATTATTGAAAACACGCAGCGTGATTTAAATATTGCTTTAATGAACGAACTGTCGATTATTTTCAACAAAATGGATATCGACACGCATGACGTGATCGACGCCGCCAGCACCAAGTGGAATTTCTTACCCTTCAAACCTGGCCTCGTCGGTGGACATTGTATTGGTGTAGACCCTTACTATTTAACGTATCAGGCGCAACGTCATGGCTATCAACCAGAAGTGATTTTGGCTGGTAGACGCATTAATGACAACACGGGGCACTATGTGGCACAACAAGCCATTAAGCAACTCATTAAAGCAGGATGCACTATTAAAAATGCTAAAGTGGCCGTGCTCGGATTAACCTTCAAAGAAGATTGTCCTGATCTTAGAAATACACGCGTGGTTGACATTATTAAAGAGCTCACAAGCTATCATATAGACTGCATTGTACACACAACCGAAGCGAATAAAAACGAAGCCAAACAAGTCTACGATATTGATGTGACGGAATGGGAAGACATTAACGATGTTGAAGCTATTATTTTAGCAGTACCTCACAAACATTATCTGTCTCTAGCGCCTGGCGAATATATGAAAAAATTTAACGGCAATAAATTAATTATCGATGTGAAATCTGCATTATGTAGAGATGCTTTTTCTCAAGCCGGCATTGATATTTGGAGAATGTAATGAAAATTTTAGTGACGGGGTGTGCGGGATTTATTGGCTTTCATCTAAGCAAAAGGTTGTGTGAACGTGGTGATGAGGTGATCGGTATTGATAATCTTAATGCTTATTATGATGTTAATCTCAAGCATGATCGCCTAAAATTATTGGCTAAATATGACAACTTTACCTTTACCCAATGTGATCTAGCCGATAAAACAACGATTGACGCATTATTTAAAGAACATCAATTTGAACGCGTAGTTAATTTGGCCGCGCAAGCTGGCGTGCGCTATTCTCTTGAAAACCCACAAGCGTATATGGATGCCAACATTGTCGGCTTTTGTAATATTTTAGAAGGCTGCCGACACAATCACGTCGAACATCTTGTATTTGCCTCATCCAGCTCAGTCTATGGCGCCAACACTAATTATCCTTTCTCAGAAAATGGCAATATTGATCACCCCGTTTCACTATACGCGGCGAGCAAAAAAGCCAATGAGCTCATGGCACACAGTTATGCGCACCTGTATGGATTGCCATGCACCGGTTTACGGTTTTTTACTGTCTACGGCCCTTGGGGTCGACCTGACATGGCCCTGTTTAAATTTACGAAAGCTATTTTGGCGGATGAACCTATCGATGTGTATAACAATGGTGATATGTACCGCGACTTTACCTACATCGATGATATTATCGAAGGTGTTGTGCGCTCGATTGATAACCCTGCGGCACCAAATCCAGAATGGGATGGCACCCAACCCGATCCGGCCACAAGCTATGCACCTTACCGAACGTATAATATCGGCAGCAATAATCCAATAAAGTTGATGGCGTTTGTAGAAGAAATTGAAAAAGCCTTAGGGAAAGATGCGACTAAAAACTTAATGCCATTACAGCCTGGTGATGTCGTTAAAACGTATGCGGATACAACCAACCTAGAAAAAGACTTAGGAT
Organism: Gammaproteobacteria bacterium; assembly: GCA_021774015.1. Lineage (GTDB taxonomy): Bacteria > Pseudomonadota > Gammaproteobacteria > Coxiellales > Coxiellaceae > JAJFJO01. The sequence continues at coordinate 296 of JAJFJO010000140.1, read as the reverse complement.
ATAAGCCCACCACACCTGTTACAACGGGTGTGAAGCGGTTTATTGAGTGGTATGTTGAGTATTATGATTGTGTGGCGCAGCAGGCATAAACTGTTTGACACATACTAGTGTGCGGCCTGCTATTGGCACCCACAGAACCGAGTGACGAAGTCCGCTATTTATCTAAATGCACGTTATTTACAAGGCTTACTAAAAGCTCCTATTTACTCAGCCAACCCAACCGATTTTCCAACCAATCTTGTCATTAAATTAGCACGCCCCTCAATACACTCACCCGTCTCAACATTAAACCGCCA
>JAJFJO010000139.1 GCA_021774015.1 Gammaproteobacteria bacterium | reverse complement strand
TCCACACTCCAAAATATATATAAATCAATAAGTTGCTGTACATCTTATTTGGCTTAGCCCAAACGCCCGCTATCATATGCAACAGTTCAACGAGCCACCTAGCCTCTTTTAAGGCCATACTTGGCTAATTATTTATATATTTTAAGCCAAGTAGGCATAAAAATATACCTACCTGGCTTAAAAAAATGATAATTTTAGCCAGGTAGGTATATTTTTATGCTTACTTGGCTAAATTTATAGGTGAAATCAGCCAAGTACGCCTACAAACAGGCCTACTTGGCTGAAAGTTAGAGCTGGACGGCTGCCCGTTAACCTAAGGGCAGGTGCCTTTATGTCGGATTCTCAAGACTCAATAGGCCGGTGTTATAATCATACGCAAAAATCTCAGCATAACGACCCCAGTCGATTACTGTTTTCAATACATCTTCTGATGCATCTGCGCTTAAATGCTCGCCCAGCTCATCCAAGATTTTTTCTTCAGAAATACTGTGGCCGGATTTATTATCGAGCAGCTCACGAATGTGTCGCGCTAAAGGAACGTAGCTCATGAGGTGAGAAGCAAAAATGCGTTTTTTCTCCAGAATATCAGCTTCTGCAAATACTTTTGCCGCTTCACTTAATTTAATATCACCTTCCGACACTTTCGCAAAACGCAAAATTTCTAGCGCCTCAGTCACTGGGAATAAATCATCGATCTCATAGTGCAGATCCTCAGCAAGCTCCGGTAAATCCACCCTGTCTTTATATTCAGATGACGCAAGCGTTTCGATCAAACCCGTAAGCTCTGAAATCTCAACATCTGGCAAACGATACGCCATATCAATTGCCTTATATTGTTTTTTCTCCAACGGCACATGCACACCTTCGGGCGTTGTCATTAAAGTATAAATTTTATCAACTAACTGGCGAAATTCTTCTGATTGATTATTTCTAGGGTGCGGCATATCGACTTGAATCTCTTCACGCACATAACCAGGGTCACTACCAAACACCATAATACGGTCTGCAAGCAATGCGGCCTCTTCAATATTATGCGTGACTAATAACACGGATTTAATATTGGTTTTTTCTGATTGCCAGATATCCGTTAAATCGCTACGTAAATTTTCTGCGGTTAAAACATCTAGTGCAGAAAAAGGCTCATCCATTAACAATACTTCTGGATTAACCACCAATGCACGTGCGATACCGACACGCTGCGACATACCACCAGATAATTCTTTGGGGTAAGCTGATTCAAACCCATCCAAACCCACAATATCAATTGTTTCCAACGCACGCTTACGTCGTTCTTTTTTACTAATACCTTGCGCTTCTAAACCAAGCTCCACATTTTCTAGTACTGTTAACCAGGGCATCAATGCAAAATGTTGAAACACCATGGTTAATCCCGGCACGGGAGCACAAATAGGTTTGCCGCTATATAATACCTCGCCAGCACTTGCTTGAATCAACCCAGCGATAATACGCAGCAAAGTCGACTTGCCTGAGCCCGATTTGCCCAAGATGGCAATCAACTCACCATCTCGTATGGTAAAATTAACATTATCTAACACCAACAACTCTTGTGTCGCATGTTTCTTAAACGACTTTTTAATATTGTTAACTTGTATCACTGCTTGTTTATCAGTCATGGCACTCTCCATGTTGTTCTTTATTCAATTACCGAATTTGAAATTTCTCTTGCGCTAAGTTATACAGCGGGCGCCACAAAACACGATTAATAATCACCACAAGCAATGACATGACCACCACCCCCAGTGCGAGTTGTGGAAAATCTCCACCATTATACGCTTGGGTGATATATGCACCCAGGCCTGTCGCGTATAAATGTGTATTACCCCAACTCACTGCCTCTGCAATAATACTGATATTCCAGGCACCGCCCGCCGCTGTAATGGCACCGGTAATGTAATATGGAAAAATGCCCGGTAGAATTAAACGCCTCCACCACAACCAACCCGTCACATTTAGTGTGCCCGCTGCTTGTAATAAATTTTTTGGCAATGCTGTCGTACCTGCAATCACATTAAATAAAATATACCACTGTGTTCCCAAGATCATTAAAGGTGATGTCCAAATGTTCACATTAAGGTGGTAGGTAACAATCGCAAGCGTCACGATGGGAAATAATAAATTAACCGGGAAGGCTGCTAAAAATTGTGCGATTGGTCTCGCAATCTGCGATGCCTTTGGGTTTAAACCGATCCACACACCAATTGGCACCCAAATAAGTGAACTGATGATAATTAAAATAGTGACGCGTAATGCTGTAACCATACCCAAATAGATAGCATGCAAACCGTCGTATAACGGGCCTTGAGAAAAAATAAAACGAAACAAAAAAAACAAAGCAATCAATACTATTGCAGCTAAAATAAAGTTGCCCACAATCGTCATGATTCGACGCAAGCCCTGCCCCGCCTGAACATAGCGGCGCGATCGTACGCGATTCACCATAGGATTATTGACAAAACGATCGCCGAAGCTTTCTAGAAAAGAACCAATAAATAAGAAAAATCGTGTGCGCTGAAATAAATCCAACAGCCAAGATTCAGGCACCACCTCACTACTCGTTTCTTCTGCCTTAAATTTTTCTGCCCACGCAACTAAAGGCCTAAACAATAATTGATCGTAAAAAGCGATCACTATAAACATTGCAATAATAACATATGCAATAGCATCCATGTTTTTTTCCTGGATCGCATAAGCAATATACGAACCAATGCCGGGTAATTTTACACTATGCCCAGCGATAGTAATCGCTTCTGACGCAACCAAGTATACCCAGCTGCTCGACATTGACATCATGGTATTCCATAACAAACCGGGCATTGCAAAAGGCACTTCTACCCGCCAAAAACGCTGCCATGATGACAGTTGGAACATATCACTAGCTTCACGCAACTGGTGTGGCACCGTGCTCACACTTTGATAAAAGCTGAGCGTCATATTCCATACCTGCGCAGTAAAAATAGCAAAGATAGCCGCGCACTCTAAGCCAAATAAACTGTGCGGAAAAATCGCCACAAAAGCAACGACGGCAATAGGCAGCATACCTAGAATCGGCACGGACTGAAAAATATCAATTAACGGAATAATAATGCGCTCAGCCTGGCGACTTTTAGCCGCCCACATACCAAAAACAAACGTAAATAATAATGAAAAGAGCAATGCGATAAACATACGTAGCACAGAACGCAATGCATAATAAGGCAGCATCAAAGGACTTAAGGAAATTTGAATATGTTCGCCCGGCTGATAGTGCCCAAACATTGCTTTTGCGCCCCAGCCAAACAAAGCGATCACAGAAAACACGAGCACAAGCGCGATGACATCCCAATAGTTAGGGACAGGCCAACTGGTTACTTCGTTTTTTGCATAGGTTTGTTTGTTAGTTGATGACATCACATCATCCTTGTTTTATGCGGCAAACCACTCATTCAATTTTTCAGCTGCTTCTTCAACACCTGTACGTTGCAACGAAGAAAAAACTTGCAGGCTAACACTATCACCATAAAAGCTCAGTGCTTCCCGCACTTCTTTGTGCACCCTACGTGCTTGCGAAGGTTTTAGTTTATCGGCCTTCGTCAGCAAAATATGGATCGGCACACTACAACCCACTGTCCACTCAATAAGCTGTTTATCCAGATCTTTTAAAGGATGACGAATATCCATCACTAAAATAAGTCCACGCAGACATTCACGCGTTTGCAAATATTTATCTACGTTTTCAGCCCATCGCTCACGCACAATGCGTGGCACTTTCGCATAACCATAACCCGGCAAATCAACCAACCTAAAATCATCCGTCAATGTAAACAGATTGATCATTTGAGTGCGGCCCGGCGTGTTACTTGTACGAGCGAGGTTTTTGATACCTGTGATCGTGTTTAGCGCGCTGGATTTCCCCGCATTGGAGCGACCAATAAAGGCAATTTCAGCACCCTTATCAGAAGGCAGCTGCTTTAACTCTACCGCGCTCGTGAGGTACTGCGCTCTTTGATAAACAAGTTTCTCGGTCATAGATCTACTGCATCATTATAAAAGGTAGCGCAGTATAGCATCAAGCCGCCTGAACCGCACGTGGGTTGAGCTCCCCAGCCAGGTAACGAGCCGTCATTTTCTCCATGGAAATAACCTTAATTTTATCCGCATGACCCGCCGTACCAAATGCTTGATAACGCGCCAAACAAATCGACTTCATCGCCTGAGTTGCTTCTCCCAAATATTTGCGCGGATCAAATTCAGCAGGATTCTTTGCCATAAAACGACGAATCGCGCCAGTTGATGCCAAACGCAAATCGGTATCGATATTGATTTTGCGCACACCATGACGAATACCTTCTTGAATTTCTTCAACCGGCACACCATAGGTTTCTGGGATTTCGCCACCAAATTCATTGATCACTTTCAACCACTCTTGTGGCACAGAAGATGAACCATGCATGACTAAGTGCGTATCTGGAATTTTAGCATGAATTGCTTTAATACGATCGATCGCCAACACATCACCTGTCGGTGGGCGGGTAAATTTATAAGCACCATGGCTGGTACCAATCGCAATAGCCAATGCATCTACATGTGTTTGTGCAACAAAATCAGCGGCTTGATCAGGATCTGTTAACAGTTGTTCTTGTGATAACGTGCCTTCTGCACCCGAACCATCTTCATCCGCCGCCTGCATGGTTTCTAAAGAGCCCAAGCACCCTAATTCACCTTCAACAGAAACACCGCAAGCATGCGCCATACGTACTGTTTCTTGAGTTACGTTAACATTATATTCGTAACTGGATGGTGTTTTCATATCATCCATTAACGAGCCATCCATCATGACAGAGCTAAATCCTAACTGAATAGAACGCTGACAAATAGCAGCCGAACCACCATGGTCCTGATGCATACACACAGGAATATGCGGCCACTCATCAACTGCTGCGGTAATTAAATTACGTAAGAAGGCGGCCCCTGCATATTTACGTGCGCCAGCAGAAGCTTGCACGATAACGGGACTGTTAGTTTCATCTGCCGCCTCCATAATCGCGCGCATTTGCTCCAAATTATTTACATTAAATGCAGGCACTCCATACTCATGTTCTGCCGCGTGATCCAACAGTTGTCGCATTGTAATTAATGACATGAATTACTCCTTAATTAACTTTTTAACATCAACACACAAAAACCAACTACAACAATCAACATGATTGCGAGCAGCCCCATCGTATAAACACTTTTGCCCAAACTTTCTTTACTAAATGCTGTTGGATTACCGCGCACCATTCGCACTGCCATCCACACCAATAATCCTGCTGCCACAACAGCAACAATTGCCGTCCAATTCACACTACTGCCCCTACAACCAATATCTTCATTGCATTACTACCACCACCCACACCCAGGTGATCACCTTTCGTTAAAATAACTTTATCACCCTCTTCCAAACTACCAGGTGTCACCATCGCATTAACAGCAGCACCATTCACTTCATCACGCGTACACTGAGTCACGTCAAATTGAATAGGATACACACCGCGATATAACGACATTTTTCCTAACGCGCGTGGAAAACGACTCAAACCATAAATAGGGAGTGCAGTACGAATACGCGACATCCATAATGTTGTCGCACCTGATTCTGTTAATGCGACCACGGCTTTAATATCAACATGATTGGCGGTATACATCGTTGCCATTGCAATAGCCTCATCCACACGATGAAACCGACGATCCAATCGATGCGAAGACACTTGATAGCGCGGTTGTCGCTCCGCCACCAAACACACTCGCTCCATCGCCTGAACAGCTAGCACAGGGTATTTGCCCGCTGCAGTTTCTGCAGACAACATCACCGCATCTGCATTTTCAATAACGGCATTTGCAACATCAGATACTTCTGCACGAGTCGGTACCGTTGCTTCAATCATAGATTCTAGCATTTGCGTCGCGATGATAACGGGCCTATCCAAATCACGTGCACGCTTAATAATATGTTTTTGCACCAAGGGGACTTCCGCGTCACCAATTTCAACAGCCAAATCACCACGAGCCACCATCACACCATCACTGGCTTCAATAATGTCGTCAATTTCCTCACCAGCTTCAGAGCGTTCAATCTTAGCAATAACGCCCGCATCACCTTTCGCCTGCACAATGAGCTGCTTCGTTTCGATCACATCATCTGCATTACGCGGAAAAGAAATCGCAATATAATCGACACCCATACTCACTGCGAAAATTAAATCTTTTTTATCTTTTTCCGTTAATGCGCGCGCTGACAAGCCACCGCCCATGCGATTAATGCCTTTATGATTAGA
>JAJFJO010000138.1 GCA_021774015.1 Gammaproteobacteria bacterium | reverse complement strand
TAATAGTATAATTCTAACTGGTGGCGTTGCATCAAAACTCCTATGGGTAAATAAACGATGATATCCCACTGTAATTCCAAGCAGGGTTAATACATACATAACCACAAGAACAATTACATCGCCCGTATTTACATATCTAAGCAAGAAAAACGCAATTATTAATGCTAACATTGGAATAAAGATGTTAAGGTATGCAATCATAGTTTCAAACCGGTATACAGCACCCGGCTTAAAAGTAGCTAATTGCTTATTCATCATTCAACCTCGTTAATTCCAGCCATAATTCATAAAATGAACACCTACCCCCATTTTTGCAAGAAAAATGATTTTTGATTGTAACATGGTGGATAACGGGAAAACACCTCATCTAAAAGTGATAAAATCTTTATTTTGCGGCAATAATCGTTAATTCATCTATTTAAAAAATTTCTTATCATACATTCGAGCTGCTTCCCAACGAAGGGTTTGCTAAGAGAGCGCCTATCTCCAATTCCAGGATATTAAATAATAGTTTAATATCCTCTAAAACGTTAAGTGACACAATGCAAATAAGGCACCGGGAAAGATGCCTAGCACCAATACCATCAAACCATTTAAAGAGATCGCTACTTTCAAGCTAGTGCCATACCGCACCACCACAGTGTCACCTTCCGTGTCACCGAAGTACATGACACGCACTACGCGGATATAGTAATAAGCACCAATAATAGCAAAAAGAATCGCGAATACAGACAACCAGACTAAATGCGCCTGAATCAATGCCTCAATCACACTTACCTTAGCGATAAAGCCAACGAGCGGCGGAATCCCTGCCATAGAAAACATGATGACTAACATAATAAAAGCCAACCAGGGGTTGCGGTCGTTAAGCCCCGCAAAGTCCTCAAGCAAATTCGCTTCAAACCCTGCACGAGCCATCAATGTAATCATGCCAAATGCACCCAGCGTCATTATAGTGTAGCTGATAATATAAAATAACGCCGCTGAGTAACCGCGCTGATTAGCACACGCCAAACCTAAAATCATATAACCCATATGCGCAATAGAAGAGTACGCTAACATTCGTTTAATATTGGTCTGCACAATCGCTGCAAGGTTACCAATTGCAATTGAACAAATCGCCAACACAATCAACATGTGCGACCATTCTAATGCAAGGCTCGGCATACCATCAACTAACAGACGCACCGCCAAACCAAATGCTGCCAACTTAGGCGCCGCACTTAAAAAAATCGTTACTGAACTTGGTGAGCCATCATACACATCCGGCACCCACATATGAAACGGCGCAGCACCCAATTTAAAAGCAATGCCCGTTAAGATGAATACCAACCCAAATAACAGCACCATATTATGCTGCAAAGAAATATTAGTTAGTGTTTTAGCAATAGTAGCGATATCTAAAGATTGAGTCACACCAAATAGGAGTGACATACCATACAACATCATACCGGTAGCCAGCGCACCAATGATAAAATATTTCAACGCTGCTTCTACACAACGTTCCTTACCCCGCTGCAAAGCCACCATGGCATAGATAGGCAATGCCATTAGCTCCATGCCTAAAAATAAGGTCAATAAATTATGTGAAGACACCAACACCATCATGCCCAATGTTGATAACAATCCCAGCGCATAAAACTCTGTGCTAGGAATCAGTCGTTCATCATTATAAAAGCGCGAATACATAAAAGTGAAAAACACAGCGATTAAGATAAATGTTTTTAATACAAAGGCCAGGCGATCCAACTCAAACATACCATCGAATAGAATGGTGGTAGAATTAAATCCTAAATGAGAATAGCTATTCCACAGTAGCAGCAGCGCCACAACCAACGTCAACTGCACCAAGTAAAAAGGCAAGTGTCGTACACGCTCAAAAAACACACCTAATAATAACGTAGCGCAAGCCATCACCAACACGAAGACTTCAGGCAAGACAGCGATTAATTTTATTGTCACATCATGCATAGTATTATCCTATTAAATTAACTTGGATGTCGTGCTCAGTTGTAGCAAATGACCGACTGAAGCGTGAAAAATATTGAGCAATCCATTGGGGTATAGACCAATCCAAAATACGGCAGCAGCTAACAGCACAAAAATTAATATATTTACGCCGGTAATATCTTTTAAATTTGCGACATTATCACTAACAATTTCACCAAAAAAGACGCGCTTATACATCCACAAGGTATACGAAGCACCGATGACTAATGTAGAGGAAGCTAGCAATGTCACCCAGAAATTTGCTTTAAAAGTGCTTAGAATAATCATAAATTCGCCTACAAAACCCGACGTACCAGGCAAGCCAACGTTAGACATCGCAAATATCATAAAAAAAGCAGCGAAGATAGGCATAGAAGTGGCAATGCCACCAAAGTCTTTAATTTGACGCGTATGAATTTGCTGATAAATCAAGCCAAATGCCAAGAACATTGCACCTGACCCAAACGAGTGTGAAATCATCTGGACCATCGCTCCCTCAAGACTTAAATACGCATCTTTAACATTGCCGGTATGC
>JAJFJO010000137.1 GCA_021774015.1 Gammaproteobacteria bacterium | reverse complement strand
AAACCTGGCACTAATTGTTTGTATTGCAATTGCAACATCACTTTAATGAAACTCGCAACACCTGCCCCATGCAATAGGTGGCCGATATTCGATTTCACGGAACTCACTGCACAATACCCAGTTTTCTCCGTGTGTCTTTTATATGCATTACTAGCAGCTTTTATCTCGATAGGGTCACCCAGTAAAGTACCCGTACCATGTGCTTCATAGCAACTAATACTGTCAGGTGTCAGCTGACTTTTTTCCAAAACCTCCTCTATCACTTGCTGTTGACCAACTAAGCTAGGCACTGTCACACCAACTGTGTTGCCATCATTATTTACGGCAGAACCACAAATAGTTGCAATAATAGGATCACCGTCGTCAATTGCCTGTTGATAGGGCTTTAATAGTACCAAACCCATCCCTTCACCCAAAACAAAGCCATTTGCACGTTTATCAAATACATAGGATTTATCACTATCAGATAGCACACCCGCTTTACTAAAGCCAACATGGAGTTCAGGACCAACTAATATTCCAATACCACCGGCAATTGCAGCCTCACTTTCACCAGAAAGAATGCTTTTGCAGGCTTGATGAATAGCAACCAAAGAGCTGGAACAAGCTGTATCGACAGTATAAGCCGGCCCTTTAAGGTTGTGGAAATTTGCAATCCGAGCAGCTTGCATATTTGCTATTCTATTTACCAAACTATGTTTACGCCAAGCATCTTGAATTTTCGATTGATAATAATGTATGTATTCACTATCTCCAGAACCAATAAAAACACCAGTCTTACTGTTAGCAAGTTCACCTCTGTGATAGCCACTTCGTTCCAACAACTCGACACTGAGTTCCAATAATAAGCGCTGCGGAGGGTCCATCATCAATGCATCCTCTGCTGCTATACTAAAATATTCAGCAGCAAATTGATCAACATCATCAATATATCCCCCCCATTTAGAATAGCTTTTGTGCGGTGTATTTTTTTCTTTGCTGTAATGTTTTTCTTCATCCCAGCGACCTGTAGGAATCTCAGTAATTAAATGGTTACCTGCCTTTAGATTCTCCCAAAAAATCTCTAATGTTGGTGATTGAGGAAAACGCCCTGCCATTCCCACAACAGCAATTCTTGTTTCGCTGTTTGAAGCCGGTGGTGGCGATAAAAAACGACCCGATATTACAGGCACAGTAGGTGATTCTTTTTCTAATGTTGTATTGCCTACTGGATTAACCAAATTAACGCCGTCTTCATGCAAATAAGCTGCAAAGCTCTCAATGGTTGGATAGTCGCTAAGAGCGCTAGGAGCTACTATACAGGCAAACTGTTTTTCAATCTCATTCAGTAATGTCATCATTAAAATTGAATCCAGCCCATATTCACTCAGCTCTGTTTCAATATCGATGTCTTCTGCCTTCACTTTCAGTACTTCTGCACATAGGACTAACAGTTTTTCAGAAATGTCTTCTACGCTAGTTTGTGTCATTGACACGTTCAAATTCGCAGCTGTTTCATCATCGGCAGTTTTTATAGAAAACATAGGGCTGAATTTTGTTTTCTCACCGTCTATAACCAAGTATTGTGATGCAACTGAAGATTGTTTTACTAACTGCTCAAAGGCTTGAATGCCTCTTTCTTTTGTCAATGGCAGTACTCCAAAATGAACTTGCAAGCGCTCCATAACAGCTTGATCTACCTGCATACCACCATTTTCCCAAAGTGGCCAGTTGATAGATAAGGTTCTTCCTTTGCGCTTATTTTGTGATTTCAAATCATTGCGATAAGCTGCAAATTGATCCATAAACGCATTCGCGCTGGCATAATCACTCTGCCCTATATTGCCTAAGGCGCCAGCAAGCGAGGAGCAAAATAGTAACCAATCTAAATTCTGGGTTAGTAGTACATGATCAAGGTTAACGCTACCCTGCACCTTTGCTGCCAATACATTTGCAAATGTTTCTGATGTTTTATTAAAAACAAAGTCATCCATGACAACACCAGCCGCATGAATAACACCATTAAACTCAGTTTCACCCCAAGTCGTGTTAACAGTATTCATCATGCGTTCAACATCAGCGAATTGACTAACATCAACCTGAAGATAGATTACCCGGTTAGCTGTTTTTTTCAACGCATTAAATTGTGTTTGTGTATTGTCACTGCACGCTGACAATTGGCGACGACCGGTCAGCACTAAATTTGCATTGTAATTCGTTGCTAGGTATTGGGCAAATAACATCCCTAACTCACCTAAACCACCTGTAATCAGATAAACACCTTTCTTACGAAAGCCAATTATTGACGTGTCAGGTTCATCAATCGTTAAGCTTTCAAATTCTTGCACCCAACGCTCGTCCTCTTGATATCGCACTAACAATGGTAAAGGCTGCCTGTCTCTAAATTCTTGATTAACACAGCTAAATAAATTCCTCACTTCTGACTGGTGTGCATCAATACTGATAACTCTATAACGATAGTGTGGGTTTTCTTGATACAAACTTTTAGCAAAACCTATAACCATTTTCGCATATACTTGCTGCAATGATAAATTTTTATCTTCTCTAGATAATTGTAACCATTGAAAACCACCTTTATGCTTAATATCAAGTAATGCTTTACTGAGATAGAAACACGGATAAAGATATTGTGCTAAATAAACCTCATGATTACCCTCCTGCTTGGTGATAGACCATAGATTAATGCCTTTACGAATTGGGTAAGGCGATTGTGCTATTAAACTGTTAATTAGTCGTCCATAATCATCGAGCTCTAAAGCACGAATAATGTAACAATCACTAGAAACCTCTTGATAATAATCACCTGCTCTGACTTGTACAATTTTAGCTTGTGGATTATTTTGCTTATATTGCGTAGCGAGGGCAGTAAAGCGTTGGTCATCATTATCGTAAAACAACACAGTTTCAAAGCTTGTACTTGCTTCACTGAGACTCACTGTATGCTTGACCCAAGTTGGTGCGTAATAGTGTGGCAGCGTTTTTTTCCCTGCTAACTGCTTACCACTAGTTGCCGTCGGTGAAACCGCTCGTCCAGTCATACCCAAGATATCTACTAACACCTCGCCCTGCTCATTGAGCAAGCTCACATCATGACGAAGCAGTGGCTGGTTACTATTAGAAGCTGATGTTTTTAATCCGCTTCGTACATAGACATAACACGTATCAGGTAATTGTTGATAAATCTTTACTTCATCAATAGAAAAAGGCAGATATAACAACCCATTCGTTTCTGATACAAACAGCATGGCAATAGTTTGTAATGCACCAT
>JAJFJO010000136.1 GCA_021774015.1 Gammaproteobacteria bacterium | reverse complement strand
GAAGGTTGTAGCATATTTGTCCAGAATTGATGCCCCAGACTCATATTATGCTGGAATCACGGGGCCCCCCTTAGACTCATTTCATGTTGGAAAAGTCTGGGCCTCAAATTGAAGCAAACCGATAAATTTATTCGCTGGTTGGGGCTTTAGGCGTGTCATTTTGGAGGCGGGCGCGAGCGAGTTATCCGGGGTCCAAGGTTTTGTAGCTGTGGATCCTGGATATTAAGACTTTCTAACACTCGCAAGCTCGTCAAGAAAGTCTAAATTCCAGGATGACATGGCGCCTGAATAGCTATTTTTAGGCGTCAAGAAGCATTAACTTATTGAATATATTGATAATAAACCACTTCTCCTCATATAGGCCAACCTTTGTTTTTATCGCATATCGAGATCGCAAATCTCTATTTTTATTAAAAATGGAGATTTGCGATCTCGATATGTGATGTTTTTTAATGTATGATGAGTCATCCGATTAGCTAGAGTAGCAGAGTCATGTTTAACCGTTTGATTAAAATTGCCCCAGAGTCACAGCATAGCGTGTTTATTTTTGGCCCGAGGGGGACGGGTAAGACCTCTTGGCTTAAGAAGCATTTTTCGGATGCATTATATTTTGACCTTCTTAATGATGATACCTATACCGAGTTTTCTGCGCGACCAACGAGGCTTAATGAGCGAATACCTTCTGATTATGATGGATGGGTTATTCTTGATGAAGTGCAAAAAGTGCCCGCTATTTTAAATGAAGTACATCGTTTAATTGAAAGTCGTGGGCTGCGTTTTATATTAACGGGCTCGAGTGCGCGCAAGCTAAAGCAGCAGGGGGTGAATTTGTTAGCAGGTCGTGCACTGACTTATCATATGCACCCGCTTACTGCTTTGGAACTGGGAGACGTATTTGATTTGAATCGAGCATTGCAGTTTGGTCACTTACCACTGGCAGTTACTAGTAAAGAAGCTAAAAAATATTTATCCAGTTACGTGGCAACTTATTTAAGAGAAGATGTATTGCAAGAAGGTTTAACACGAAATATCGCTTTATTTACGCGCTTTCTTGAAACAGCTAGTTTTTCTCAGGGGGAAGTATTAAGTTACACAACAATAGGTCGAGAGATAGCCAGTAATCGACATACGGTGAGTAATTTTTTTAATATTTTAGAAGATTTATTGATTTCATACCGTTTACCAGTTTTTACAAAAAGAGCAAAACGTGATCTTGTGGCAAGCCCAAAATTTTATTATTTTGATGTGGGTGTGTATCGAACGGTTAGACCAACAGGCCCGCTTGACACATCATCTGAAATTGATGGAGCTGCACTGGAGACGCTGTTTTTGCAGGAGGTGAGAGCCTATAACGATTATTTTGATTTAGGGTACTCTATTTATTATTGGCGTACACGTGATAAAAAAGAAGTAGACTTTGTGCTTTATGGTGAGCAGGGTTTTTTAGCGTTTGAAATTAAACGCAAAGCACGAATTGATAGCAAAGATTTAAAAGGGTTAAAAGCATTTGCTCAAGATTATCCGGAAGCAAAACTGTACTTGCTATATGGTGGCCAAGAGCATTATTTTGAAGGTGATATAGAAGTGATACCTTTTGCTGAAGCGGTAAAGGGAATGGTTAGCATACTACAAAACTAATCCAGCTCCAGTGTCATGCACTTTGTGGCACCACCAGCGCGGATATATTCGTTAGTGGATGTGGTGATAACTTCGTAGCCGATATTATTTAATTTTTTCTTAAGTGCATCGCTTGCAGCATTCATAATGATAACTTTATCACTGCCTGTTTTAGGTTTGTCGATAGCAACCGCATTACACGAAAAGGTGTCGGCATCTTCTTTATTAACAACAATCTGTTTGCTTTTTGGAACGATGCTATTAATAGCCTCAAGACTCGCTTTATCAAATGCGCCGGGGTAATACATCACATAACCATCAGCAAGCGGACAAAAGCAGGTGTCGAGATGATAAAAATGCCCGTCGATTAACTTTAACGCCTTCACCCCAGCTTGAAAATATTCGCTTAAATAATCTGCAGCTACTTGCTGCGAGCGAAAGCCATAACCCATCCACCACGTATTGTAATCAGGTTGGAATAACGCATCACCAGCCCCTTCAAAGTATACATCTTCAGGCAGCTCAATCACCTCAAAATCATTATCGAGTAGCCAACGCTTATAGATGGGCTCTTCAAGTTGGCGCTCAGGGTAATGAAAATGGCTGAGAATAGCGTGTTTGCCTTTAATGCTAGCGGCATTGGCAGTGAACACCAGGTCAGGTACACCGTCGACAGGATCAACTAGCTTAACATCTGCATATTGGCTTACGAGACCATATAGTGCCTCCCACTGCTGTAGTGCTAATAATTTGTTCACTTTGCCGACTTGATTTTTCATCCAGGGATTGATGATATACTGGATCCGGAAATATTCTGGTTTTGCCATCAGAAATGTGGTCATATTCTTAGCCCTTCCATTGGTGCTCCCTAGGGGACTCGAACCCCTGTTCCCGCCGTGAGAGGGCAGTGTCCTAGGCCACTAGACGAAGGGAGCATGAACGTAATAGACTATCATATTTATCCTAAAAAACGCAGTTGAATCACGTTTGTCAGCGTAACATCTTGATTCACCTAGCTATCTCAAAAATTAGCTCATTACCAATAAGGTGATTACGCGATTTTTGAGTACGCTATTTAAATCAATCTGCTACACTGGGTAAACGCGCTTAACTGCGTTTTCTAGGATTATAAGAATGCCTTGCAGGTTGCTGCTAGAATCGACAAACAGTAGCAGGCCATATAAGCGGGCTTGTACAATTAAGGAACCTAAGATTTGATTGGTAAGAAAATTTGGCGTCGTTTGAAACAAAGTGACCAAGATACGACGTCCCCGCATAAAATGCCTCGTCCAGATCACTGTATATCTCGAGACAATATCAGTGTTAATGCGCTAAAAGTCTTGCGCAGGTTACAGAAGGGCGGCTATTCAGCTTATTTGGTGGGGGGCAGTGTTCGTGACCTTCTTTTAGATCGCAAGCCGAAAGACTTTGATATAGCGACAAGTGCTCTGCCGGAAGAGGTGGATCAGTTGTTTCGAAACTCCCGCCTGATCGGTCGTCGTTTTCGTTTGGTACACGTGTACTTTAAATCGGAAGTTATCGAGGTGTCGACATTTCGAGCGAATACCCAGGGTGATCTGTCAGCTGTGAATGAGCAGACACCGGCGATGATATGTAGCGATAATATTTATGGAACGATCGAGGAAGATGCCTGGCGTCGTGATTTCACCGTGAATGCAATGTATTACAATATCGTTGATTTTTCTGTAGACGATTTTACGGGGGGGCTTAATGATTTAAAGCGTCGGCAATTGCGCATGATCGGGGACCCAGTGCAGCGTTATCATGAGGACCCTGTTCGGTTGCTGCGAGCAATTCGGCATAGTGCAAAATTGAAATTTAGTATTGAACCGAACACAGAGGCCCCTATTCGAGAGCAATCTCACTTATTACAACACGTGCCCCCAGCGCGTTTATTGGATGAAGTATTAAAACTCTTTTTTGAAGGCAATGCAGAATTAACGTATGAGAAATTACTGCATTATGGTTATATGAATGTGTTGTTTCCTCAAACACATGCTACTTTACATAATAGTGACGGCAAAGCCACTAAGCGCATGTTGAAATTAGCGATACAGGAGACAGACAAACGTTTTCACGAAGGTAAATCTTTAAATCCCAGCTATTTATTAGCGGTATTTTTGTGGCCCGCATTTCAACTTGAGTTAAATAAGCAGTTGGATGAAGGCTCTAAGTTGTATCAAGTATTGCATCATGTGATGCACGATGTGATTGCAAAACAATCAGAAACCGTAATGATACCTCGACGAATGGAGGCGATGATTCGTTCCGTGTGGTTGATGCAGTATCAGTTAGAGCGTCGGCGTCGTAGCAGGATTTATCATATTGCTGGTCATCGTTATTTTCGTGCAGCGTTGGACTTTCTTGAATTGCGTGCAAAATCAGGCACTCCTGTTGGTAAGTTAGCAAAATGGTGGCGTGAGTTTGAAAAAGCAGGTACGAGTAAGCGACAAAAAATTCTTAAAGCGCTGAAAAAATAGATGAGCAGAGAATGACAGAGGTTTATATTGGTTTAGGGAGTAATTTAAATAACCCTACGGCACAACTGCGTCAAGCGATTGAGGCATTGCAGCATATCCCTCGCACAACGCTCACTAGAGTATCCAGCTTGTATTCCAGCACGCCCATGGGCCCACAAGACCAGCCAGACTATATGAATGCAGCAGTACAACTGCAGACGAGCTTATCTGCTGAGTTATTATTAGGGCACCTTCAAATAATTGAGGCACAGCAAGGCCGTGTTCGTGATGCGCAACACTGGGGTCCACGCACATTAGATTTGGATATTCTTCTATTTGGAGCCAGGAAAATCAACAATCCTTGGCTAACAGTGCCGCATTATGGCTTAAAAGAGCGAGAATTTGTGCTCATTCCTTTACATGAAATCGCCCCGGACTTATTATTGCTGTCTGGAGAATCAATTAAAGAAACCTTATCGAGGTGCACCGATGCCACGCATTGCAGTTTATCCCGGGACATTTGACCCTATTACTAATGGGCATGTTGATATTATTAACCGAGGCGCACAATTGTTGGATGCGCTTGTGATTGGTGTGGCGACCAGTAGTCGTAAAACGCCGCGATTCTCGCTCGATGATCGTTTACAAATGTGCAAAGAGGCGTTTGCAGATAATCAAAAAATCACAGTGATTTCAATGGATAATTTGCTGGTGGATTTTGCTAAAAATAATAATGCATCCATTATTTTACGTGGCCTTAGGGCTGTTTCTGATTTTGATTATGAGTTTCAATTAGCGGGGATGAATCGAGTGATGGGCCCGCACATTGAAACATTATTTTTACCTGCTACGGAAGCACATGCTTTTATTTCGGCAACAATGGTTAGGGAAATATTGTCTTTGGGGGGTGATATAACACCATTTGTCCCCAAGCAAGTCTTAAGTTATCTATAGTTGTGGAATTATGTCATTAAAAATTACCGATGAATGTATTAATTGTGATGTCTGCGAACCTGAGTGTCCGAACGATGCTATTTATCAAGGCGAAGAAATTTACGAGATTGACCCAAACCGTTGTACGGAGTGTAAAGGTCATTTTGATGAACCACAGTGTCGCGAGATATGTCCGGTTGATTGTATCCCGGTGGGTGTTGAAGAATCCGATGGTGTTTTGCTCGCGCGATTTGAAAAATTAGAACACAATGATAAGTAGCACACATTTACCCTACAAAAACAGAATGAGTTCGGTATGGAGGGAGCTGCATAGGGCCTAAGGGTGTGATGCTGGAGCGGCGCCGGGGGTTACTTCGCTCGCAGTTGCCGTCGGATTATATTTAGCATTAAAAGCAGATAATCCTGCAAAGAAAGCGGCGTAACCCTCGTCTTGTGCATAATGCTCAGCAAGAAAATCACCTAAAGATTGCCTGTCGATTTCAAACGTCTCGCGTGCAAATAGATGGTGATCCCATTGAAATTTTAATTTACCCGTGTGATGATCATATTCTGGCGCTTCTCCAACAATACAATGGTGTAGCAACGCAATAATAGCAATTTTTAAAGCAAGCTCAGGTTTATAGCATCGCGCGTCAACGCGACGATCGGAATAAGTTGGAGAAATATCCATAGCCGGCAGTTCAAAACCTTCTCTAATATTTCCTGTAAATTCTGCCAAGCCCTTTATATCACTTAACTTTGAAAGTAGGTTTTGCGGTTTTATATCTGTGAAAACAAAACCTTGATTTATTAGGCGACCAAAAAAACTTACCCGCTCCGCACTTTCTTTAATAGCCTGCTTTGCCATCCGTACACGCATTGCCCGCGCATCATTAATTTTTTTTACCTTTGCCTTGGCATGCATGTTTTGATAACGTTCTGCCATATCACCACCAGGGAGGAACTCACACGCTTGTAAGCATAAAACACCATCAAGACAAATATCACTTAAATTAATATCATCATAACAATGCTTATCACTCCCCTCTCTGCCAGTATAAGTGAGACACAAAATAGCTTAAAATTAACGAGCGGCGAAGAGGAACGAAAAGATGTCTCAAGAAATACACAACCCAGTCAGGATTTCAGCCCCAGCTGATAGCACTCAAGTGGTCAAAGCCACTGAATCCACCACCCCTTTATCAACCCTTACCACTCCTGAACAAACACCGAACCCAGAAGCAGTAATTAGATCTGGTAGGCGAAGATTCACTGCTGACTATAAACTAAAGATGTTAAAAGAAATTGATCAATGTAGTTCAGTGGATGAGTCGGGAGCGATTCTGCGTCGTGAAGGGCTTTATTCATCACAGATTTGTGAGTGGCGCAAAGCACGTACCGCCGGTGCTCTTAGTGCACTTTCAAAAAAACGCGGGCGTCATGTTAAAAAGTCACCACAAGAAGTGCAAATTGAACAGCTAAAAAAAGAAACCGAACGCCTTCGGTCCAAGCTGGACGAAGCTGAGGCCATTATTGATATCCAAAAAAAAGTCTCCGAGATACTTGGCAACAAAATCCAGAGAGATTAACTCAGCGTAAGGACATTATGATGCAGGTGACTCAGCTGGCTAAAAAAACCAATGTTATTAGTGCTTGCGACGCTTTAGGCGTGCCTAGAGCCACTTATTATCGACGACAAAATCATGGTACAACACAGCGGTTTTCAACCACTCGCTCTCCTTTAGCATTGAATGAGTTGGAGCGTCAACATGTTTTGAGCCTCCTACATTCTGAACGATTTGTCGATACATCCCCTGGTGAGATCGTAAGCATATTACTGGATGAGAACAGCTATTTATGTTCAGAAAGAACGATGTACCGTTTACTGGAACAACACAACGAGAATGGTGATCGCCGTCTCTCACGTGGCGCCAAACACCACTATGCCAAACCCGAGTTGCTGGCGACAGCACCCAATCACGTGTGGTCTTGGGATATCACGAAGTTAAAAGGTCCTGTTAAGTGGAATTATTTTTATTTATACGTGATATTGGATATTTTCAGTCGATACGTTGTGGGCTGGCTGGTGGCTGATCGAGAGTCCTCTGAACTAGCCACGCAACTTATTTCACAAAGCTGTCAAAAACAAAATATTCTGGAGGGACAACTCACTTTACATGCCGATAGAGGTTCTAGCATGCGCTCAAAGCCTGTTGCTTTTTTGCTGTCTGATCTGGGTATCACAAAAACACATAATCGCCCCTATACGAGTAACGATAATCCATTTTCAGAAGCGCAATTTAAGACATTGAAATATTGCCCCCAATTTCCTGGCAACTTTGGTAGCATTCAGGATGCAAAGGCTTTTTGCCGTCAGTTCTTTGACTGGTATAATAATGAGCATCGTCATACAGGGATTAACCGACTGACACCCAGCACAGTTCACTATGGTCAAGCTGATGAGGCTCTGGCGCATAGAAATAAAGTCCTCAAAGAGGCATTTTTAAGGCATCCTGAACGCTTTAAAAACCGGGTACCTAATGCTGGATCACTTCCCACCGAAGTATGGATTAACCCACCAGAAAAAAAGGAGGGAACGCTAATGATAGCTATGTAGAACTCTTTAATTAAATTGAATACGTGTCTCATTTTCATTGACAGATTCCGCTCGCGCTTGCTGCTGCAGGAGTATCGATGTCCTCCAGAGGAACACGCGATGCATAGAAAGGTGTTGCAAAATGTTCGAATAAAGTGGTGCGAGGTGAATCTGCAAAGATACCCGCACCTGCTGTTGCATGACTTCCGTGCGTTTTAATAAATAAGTTTCGCCGTGCGTCAAGACAAGTTTGCCCTGATTTAATAAAATCCCTTTGAAGAATTATTAAGTTTATGACAAAAGGTTTTCCTTCCAGATTTGCAGCAAGTGGTGTGAACTTGGCAACAATACCATTACGGCCGCCCAAAAACTCAACCTCAAAATCTGGTATTAAAGTTTCAACCCAGTCCTTTGCAAAACCCTTAAGCGTATCATATTGGGCTGGTATGATAGTGTCTGCAGCAACTATCGCTGATGCAGTTGCATCATTTGTTGAGGTAGTTACACTACCTGTCTTCGTCGCAGAAGAAGCACCATTTGCTGAAGCATCACCACTATTCGTTACAACATTCCGTCCTTTTTGTTCAAGCAATCGTAATATTTTTGCCAATTTTTGCAAAGTACTCGGTGTTAAAGAGATTGCCTGATAATTGGGCATTGAGCTTACCTATTCAGCAAATTTGCATTGCTGTTTCAATGCATGCTCGATGGCATTGAGCTTGTCCAAAGGTGGGCTTTCTGTTCCAGGACAAATTGTTTCAAACAAACTATCAACTTCTGCAAATAATGCTGTGTACGCACGTAGATCGAGCAATTGATCTGCCGACATTTGAAATGGACTGTCTGCGCCTTCACTTGATTTTGAGGAAGAAAGAGTTCGGGCTATTCGAGCACGAAAGCTCCCTGTACTTTTTGCACGAGAGCGGCCTAGCCTATTAGGAGAGGAAGATGCACCTGAGAGCAATGCTTGTTCATTCTGGGCAACTGCATCAGCAAGTGCGACCGCATCTTTTTTAGATTCTTTTAAAACTTTTTTTGGAGTAGCAGTGCCGCCCTTTGACCCACTCGCCTCGAGGCGTGTTGCGGCAGCAATTGCTTGTTCGCTTACTCGACCACGCACTTCTGCTGCATCAGACAATTTCGCTGTGATACTCGCGCGCAGGAAATCAATACGGGCACAGACTTTGTGCATTAAAGGAGGGTTGATTGTATAAGCTTCTAGAATATCTTCTAAGTCGCCCGCATCTAACGGCGCCGGCTCATTAAAAGCTGTACTTTCTTCTTGCTTTGGTTCAGCTATCCGCATTTTCCTATCGCCCCATAACGATCAATTGGTAGCCTTGATGTGGCCACTACCTGCCTTGCTTTTTGTTAGCTAATTATAATTACGATATCGATAAGTGTAAAAAATAATCGTTGGTAATATCATAAGAATGATTCCAAGTGTAAATGTCATTTCGTAGTGAAATTTTGTACCGACGTTAATACTTGCGGGTGGGAAAAACCCAACGATTAATGTTACAGCGCAACCGATTAGGCCTAAAAGACAAACAATACCTGTACCATATCGCCCACCGGGTATTTTGAAATCACTGGGTTGTTTTGGAAATTTAAATTTTAAATAAAACGCCGCGATAAAAATAAATACATACATGATCATGTAGAGCTGTGTGCTTAAGTCTGTTAGTAGCCAATAAGATCCATTGACGCTAGGCATTAATAAAAAAGCCAAACACATAAAGCTCACCAGCACAGCTTGTGTTAGCAGTAAATTTGCAGCTACGCCATTTTTATTTTCGCGTTTTAAAAATTCAGGCAAAAATCCATGTTGGGCTGCTTGCAGTAAACCTTTTGCAGGAGAAATAATCCAGTTGATCATGCCGCCTAAGCTGCCGATGAGTATCATGATGGTGAGTATAGGTATCATCCATTTAAGGTGGTAAGCCTGCAGGAATGTTTGAAACGCCTGCATCACGCCATCAACCAAATTAATGGTATCTTTAGGGGTGACAAAAGCGATGGACAGTGAGCCCAGCACCATGGTGGCTACAATAATAAGTACGGAGAAAAATAGTGCTTTAGGAAACGTTCGTTGTGGTTCCTTCACGTTTTTCACATGGACGGTTGCTAGCTCCATTCCAAGGAATGCTGTCATGATGGCGGTGAGAGAAATCCAACTTTGAGAGTGTGTAAAGCGGGGTATAAGATTATTCATTGTTAAATGTAGCTGAAGAGGGTTGCCTTTTAATATCCAAATGATAGCGAGTGCAATGATAAATAGCATAGGCAGCACCAGGCCGATAATCGCACAAAGCGAGGCGAATTTAGCGGATGTTTTAATGCCCTTGAGATTGACTAACGTCATCACCCAAAAAGTGATTAGGATGACGCTGACCAAATAAACGGGGTTGTTAGCAAGTTTCGGATCGATTAAGAAGGATAGTGTGCCAGCAATGAAGGATAAGATTGTCGGGTACCACACCATGGTGTTAATCCACTGCAGCCAAATAGCGAAGAACCCAACTTTCTCGCCAAAGGCACGATTCACCCAGCTAAATACGCCGCTTTCATTAGTCCAGCTTGATGATAGCTCAGCAGAGATGAGCGCCACAGGAATTAAAAAAACGATAGTGGACACGACAAAAAAGAAAATTAAAGAGCTGCCGAACATCGCGGTGGCCGGTAAGTTTCGGATGGAATCAATGGCGCCACTGATTAGCATAACCAGTGCAAACAAGCTAATTTTTTGAAGTTTCTGTTGCATGTGCGGCTCTTATTTTAATTATCTGAAAAATAAACATTATCCTTGATTACGGGGATCTAATCTACTGAAATTTAGTAGGATGTTTGATATTTCGGGGCTTGAGAATGCTACGAAGATCTTTGAATAATGAATTCTACGTAGTAAATTAGGTATAGACTCTTATTACTTTTGACAAAACCTACAATAAAAACTACTGCGCTGACCAATAATGGTTTTGGAAATCGGCCTTTTGCAGCACTTACAAGGTTCGCCTTCGCGACCGTATACTTGGAGTTGGATGCTAAAGTAGCCAGGTTTGCCGTCAGCTTGAATGAAATCCTTCAAAGTGGTTCCGCCGGCTTTAATCGCTTTGGTTAAAACCTGTTTAATGGTTTTACATAGCCGTTGGCATTCTTCTTGGGTAAGCGTGCTGGTTTTGCGGGTGGGTGAAATGCCGGCAGTGAATAGCGCTTCACTCGCATAGATGTTGCCAACACCAACAACAACATGACTATTCATTATGAAGTTTTTAATAACGACGCTTCGTTGTCGGGATGCCTTGTAAAAATAGGCGCTATTAAATTCTCTCGATAAGGGTTCGGGCCCAAGTGTTACTAGCAGTTTGTGCTGCAATGCCTCTTCTTTTGTCCATAATATGCTGCCAAATCGCCGTGGGTCGTTATAGCGTAAGCAGTTGCCATC
>JAJFJO010000135.1 GCA_021774015.1 Gammaproteobacteria bacterium | reverse complement strand
AATAATTTGGGAACATAATTACGCGTTTCAGTCGGTAAAGGCAGCGCCCAAAAATCAACAGGGCGTCGCATACGTCTATTATAATCTATCGCTTTTTGCACAGCACCAGGCCCAACATCATAAGAGGCAGCAGCTAAATTCCAATCACCTTGCTCATGATGCAAACGCACTAAATAATTTAATGCCGCATTCGTTGATGTAATAATATCGCGGCGTGCGTCATACCACCAATTGATATTTAATCCATAACAAGATGCGGTTGCTGGCATCATTTGCCATAAACCTGCTGCACCTGCACGAGAATATGCATTCGGGTTGTAATCACTTTCCATCATAGGAAGCAATGCGAATTTTGCGGGCATATGGCGTAATTGTGATTGATTATACACATATTGAATATAGGGTGTTGCGTTATTGAGCATGCTGCGCAATACGGAACGATGATTTAGAAACCAATCAACTTCACGGCGTACTGCAATATTATTCGCATCTCGCCCTAATTGAATATGCTGCTGAATCGCTTGCCACACACCGACACTTGAATTAACTGCCGCATGATAATTATCTTGCGATTTAGTATGCTGCCCAATAGCGCTTAACTCTTGAGCCAAATCAGATCGAAGGCTCGAGTTGTTTGATGGCGTAACCTCAGGCGATTTTTGCGGTGCTGATGCTGTGCGTGATGACATAGTGTGGTAGCCGGAATCATTAGATGCCCTTTTACTATTTTTAGCATCCACGCCATGAAAATACGCATTATTTCGATAAACAGGTTTAGCAGACGGTGTGTAATGGCCATAAAGCACCTTCACTTTTGATCCTAGGTTCTGCAGTTGATTACTCATGACATAAGCAATGGCATGTGGATTTTTTTCCACCATTGCGATGGCTTGCTGCGCATTAGATACGGTATCAGGTTGCCCCCCGCTACCCGAAAACATTTGCGATGACCAGTAGCCGCTAACATTGCTCGCATTCCAACCTAGTATGTTTTTATAGAAAGTACGATAAGCCATGCTGCCAGCTGCTTGATCATAAGGCGTCACAGAAACTCCTTTGCCCACTGAGATAGGCCTGCCCATATAGAGACTTGCTAACTGTGACTTAGTAAGTTTGGATATTTTTGTTTGGGCATTCCCGATAATCACTAAACTTGGCGCAGCAAAACCTGTCGCTAAGAATGTTAAACAACCTACAAAAGCTAAAATCCGTGCTATTGATATCCCTTTTCTTTCGCTAAAATATCGCATCAACTTCCAACCCATAGAGCATCACATTCTTCCCTGGATTGACCGTAAATAGACCATTAGTACCATTTAATGGCGTGATATAACTAAAACTGCCTTTTGCAACCAAATTCCTATTCATATAATAAGCTAAAGCCAGTGTATAAGATGCTTGCTGTTGTGGTAATTCTGAAACAGGCTGCCTAAATAGTGAAGACGTATTTGTAGTCCAAATATTGCCGTAGGTGAATGTCGGTAAAAATTTAAAAATATGATAACCAATTAAACCGTAAATGCCCGACAAGCTAGCAATCACTGGAGGCGTGCTACGGTGCGCATATTCACCAACCACTAAAAAATTGTGGTAATGGAACTTTCCACCAAAGGTATAAAAGTGTGTGGGTTCATTAGAGAATAAAGTAACGGTTGCCCCACCTGCTGGAATAAAACGAGAAATATAGGCATTTAATCGGGTATGCGCATAAGCTCCGCGTAATGTTAGATACGGGTTGCTAAATGAAATGGCCGCACCAGCAATATGGTTTTCTCTAAAACGCGCAGTTGTACCCGCAGGTATTGGGCCCGCAGGTGTAGAGCCGCGGGTATATAAATCAAATTTGCTTTCATTCATACCGTAAAAAGGATTTACTTTGATTGACCAACCCGTTGAACCTAAAGGTATCGTATAAACGCTGTCCATACCGTTAATATTTTGAAAGGGTACAATGCGATACACTTCGTTCGGTAAAAACATCCAGGGATACGTATAACCCACTTGCGCTGTTTGAGAGTATAAAAACAAAGGGGAACGAAAGCGACCGCCCCTGATTTCAACATTGCGTGAAGCCTTATAACGCAAAAATGCCCATTCCACATTAACAGAATAAGGGTCATGACCATTCGTGCTATCACCACTCGCAACTAATTGCCCAACAGCAGAGATTTTTTTGCTGATATTGCCTGTGATTTGTAAGCCAATAAGAGAATTGCTTGCAAAACTAATGTTGTCATCGACTAAGCCACGACTAGGAATATTATAATCCACACCGTTTTTTGCATTTGTTTTCGATGCGCCCACAGAAATAAAACCATTAATGTGTATTCTTGATTTTGGTGTTAGCCCTAGTTTTTTATTTAATGAAAATCCTGTTGAACCTGTGGTTGAAGCTGGTTTTGTTAGTGCGTTTGTTCTAGCTTGTTGGCGTCTACTAGGTTGCTCGATAGCAATAGTTTCATTCGGCGTGCTACCCACACTACCCTGCACATCAATCGGTATTTGCAGGTTTTCAACTGACACAAGTTTTGCATTCCCTGCTTCGGGAGTGCTTGCAATATCGGGCCTTTCAGTTGCAATCGCCATTGCTGGCATGGGTGTAATCACAGGTTTCACCGGCTTCAGTGCTGCTTTCCATACTCTTACCTTAATAGTTTTCCCTGGCCGCGGTAATGCCGTTTTTGCTAAATTACTTTGCCCAACATGTAAATATTCGGAGTGCTTTTCTGCAGGCTTCATTGCTGAAACACTTACTTTCTTGGGTTCCTTCGCCAACGTTTTCCCAGCTCGGTATGCCCAGTCTGTATCGGCTGGTGCACTCAGCATCGTATTTTTCGGTGGGGTTAAGACAAGAAGTGTCGTGGTTTGCTTTGGAAATGGTAGTGCTGTTTCCGCTATAGCAACTTGCCCCGGTGAAATATAGCGGATACGATGCTTGATTTCTGAGTGAGTACTTGCGCTGGCGTGTGGTGCAATAGCCAATGCTAAGCAGAGACTTGCAGCCCCCCCCACCATTTTGCCTAATCTAGTACACTTCAACATCAACAAGCCCCAATATAATTAAAAATCAAAAGGATAGATACATTTCGGCTGTTGGCCGAGTTGCACATGTGTATTTAGGTGCTTGCCAATATACACAGATCCTTGTTTTGGCGATGAGAAAAACTCAATAAGTCAAAGAGATACGGAGTCTATCATAGATAAATCAGCCGCTCAATTTCTTAGAACTGCTTTTTACTCACAACCATGTACGTAATGTACACTAGAAACATTAAGGAAACCTTAAATGGTCGCAATTTTTGTGGGTTTTTCGAAAAATGGTCCCTTTTCATAAAGCGCCCTCCCCAAATAACTTGAAATCACCCAGACTACCCTTATATAGTGAATGCTATTGATAAACAGAGGCTGTATCAAATGAACGGTATATTCGAAAAAATCATGCCATTTTTCCTATTTGGAATTTTCATTGTTCTATTTATCATCGGATTATTTATTTTTTCCTACTTGCTAATCGTAGCTGCCGTCATCGGTTTGATCTTATTCGCTATCGCCTATATCCGCGCTAAGTTATTCGGCCCAGCAAAACCTCATAATGAAGAACACCGCCATCAGCAGCCCAAGAGCTCAGGCCGAACAATTGATCATGATGATATTTAATAGAAAACGTAATTAAACACCTTTCCTAGATTAAACCTAAACCATTAGAATATTCTTTATCAATGGGTTGTTCGTAGTATACTACCTATAAA
The DNA here is from genome assembly GCA_021774015.1 of Gammaproteobacteria bacterium. Classification (GTDB taxonomy): domain Bacteria; phylum Pseudomonadota; class Gammaproteobacteria; order Coxiellales; family Coxiellaceae; genus JAJFJO01. Next base: position 1,055 of record JAJFJO010000135.1, on the reverse strand, counting down.
CATCTACCTTAATCTTATACTCCTACATCAAAGGAAACATTATGCCGCCAGCAGCTGCCCATACAAAAACTCTTGAAGAACAGATTAGAGATATACTTGAGCCTCCTGGTGCTGGTGCCGCCGAGGATAAAAGAGATACGCCTCTTGGTGCTGATGCTGGTGCTGGTGCTGGTGCTGGTGCTGGTGCTGGTGCTGGTATAACTGTAGCTGATGTACCAATAACTGAAGATAAAGCAGATCAGATATTTGACCTGCTACTAGTAGAAGTTAATACGAACACTCTATGCTTGCATCAGCTTGCCGCAGATAATCAGCAACTTTTCCGGCAAGCCTTAAATAGTTTAAAATCTACCCAGGTTGTTAAAGTTTTATTTGGTTACCGAGGCACTGAGAAAAAGGTAGCCTATGATTACTGTGTAGAGCATGATTTCAAACAGCTTGAAACACCTAATTCTTCGGAATACGCTGATATCTTTCAGTATATGATAGAATCAAACCATGCATTCCAAAAACAGCACGAACCAATCCTTGAGATTATTAACCACGCGTTATATGCAATTGAAAAAACTAATGACGTTAGTGCCGCCACCCGGCCTATAGAGTCAGATCATTCACTTGGCCGCTGTACAAGATTGATAGGAAGCACAGTAAACATTAAACATCGCCTAACTATATACCTAATAGCACACAAAACAGCATACCCCGATTTAGTTAGTAAAATTAAAAACCCTGATTCCGCCATTAGTCGGGTTTTTAATTTTGACCGTTCCACTAAAAAAATAGTAAAACCAGGCAAAACCAGTTCGTCTAAAGCGCTAATACGATCATTCTCACCGACCACATCCATTGCTGATGATGTGGTGAGGTTTTTCCGTCGCCTAACCGCCCGCTCAAAAACACCACAGGCCGCAGCTTCCGATTCTGAAGATGAATCAAGCTGTGACTCAGAGTCCACTGTGGAAATGGGCTGACAACCTAAACTAGCACCTCCTCCGAAGCCACAAACTCATGTTGTAAATTTCTAGCAACACCTTCATGAGTAATATGCCCATAAG
>JAJFJO010000134.1 GCA_021774015.1 Gammaproteobacteria bacterium | reverse complement strand
AAATATTATTCACAAAGAACTTAATGCACAGGGAAAGGCTCCAACCAAACTACTTATGGGACGTCCGTATCAAGCATTACTGGAAAGTCCTGTTGCAGCACTTGGGGATGATTTTAAGAGTGACATGCGCTGGTTGGAGAGACAATTGCAAACATTAGGCTTTCGTTCAATTGAAGGGCGATCCTTATTTTTCGATGCGTCAAAACTTGGGTCAGAACAAAGCTACCGTGGTTTCCAAGTTCTGCAAAAGTCGCCACTTTTAAAATCTATCGATGAAGGGTTTAAATCCGTGTATTTTGTACACATGACTTTCAATCAATTTTATGCTGCGCAAGCACTGCTGCCAAAATTGTCTGGCTCAGATGAGAAAGCTACATTTGACTGGCTTGAAGCGCGGGTAGATGATTCGTTCTATGAAGGTTTGTTGGTGTTTTTATTTGGCCAATTAGCTAATGATGATGTACAAAAACCTGTGGTGAGTAAACTTACACAATATTTGTTTAGCCTTAGTAAATTAAAAGAAAAGCCACAGCGTTTAAGAGTGCTTATTACAGCCTTTGCTGAATTACCAGCTTCTTTTCTTGGTCACGCCGGGTTAGAAACACAAATGTCCTTTATTTCAAAATACCTTATGACAGTTTTAACTGAGGGTGCAAAAAGCACAAATTATCCTTACGATATTTTTTTGGCTCTGAAAAACGCTCCTATGCTGCTAAAGTTGTGCAGTACACCAGTTGAAATATGGCTACAGCAAAACAGCCGCAAGTCTGTTGAGCGCTATCGTCTCGGACTAAATAGACTTCTCTCTATCGATTATGCTGGAGCCAATTACAAGCAACTTGTTGATGAAGGTATGCAGCGAGGTGCGCCAGAGGAAAAATTTATTGTAGCGCTTAATGCGGTTGCTAATAATCCTAATTTATTTCATCACTATGAAGAAGCACTTCAGGATTGCTATAGAACACAGGTGGCACATTGTTTAGAGTATAAAGCGCAATTGATTCCGGATTCTTTAAAAATCATCATGACTGCATTTGCGCGCTACAAATCTACTACCCCTGTGAGTGCTTCACGTTGGTCGAGAGAGCAATTTTTTCAGGGCTTGATTCAACTTTTGTCAACTACAGAGGATGAAGGGCTTCTCGTTAATGAAATTATTCGTATTTTACCCAAATTTCAATCGTTATCACTTAGCATGACAAAGACTGTGTTTGCTTATTTTAAAAGTACCATTGGTCAAGCTCCAATTCAAAACTTAACATTACATTATGAATGTAGAAGGGCTTTGATTCAGCTGATATACAGTTATAATGAAGAGCAAATTAATTTTATCTGCGAAACACTAGAACAATCAGACCTTCCCGAGATCCAAACTGTCTGTGTTGAAATTTTATCTGGAATATTAATGAGAGCTCCTCAACTGCAGGATATGCTTCGAGAGCGATTGTTGATGGTGTATGTTCTGAATGAGACGCCACCATCAGTATTCAGTTACGCACAAACAGAAATGAGGACAGCACTTGCTAATATTCCAATAAATATTTCTCAGCTAGCTGCGGTCACTGCTCGTTTTCAGTCAACAAGAAATGATAAAGCACGTATGCATGTAATTGCTTATTTATCACGTGTAAGCGGTATTGATGCAGCTACAGAAAAAGAGAAGGTCGATTTTTTTAGACAATTATTGCTGAATTTCTCTCATTATTCGAAAAAGCCTTCTCTTAAAGAATCGATACTAATAGCCTTGCGTTTCATTGAGTTTGATACAACGGATATCAAAGAAGCCTTATTGGCGATACAAACACATATAGGATCTGCCCCAAATGTGCACCAATCTTACCTTATTGTACTGTGGCTTAATAGAATTGAGTTAGGTGCTATCAAAGATAGCTGGTCAGGACTGTCTTTGATAAATAAAATTGATAGTTTGTCACAACTAGTTGGGATGGCCTCTTCTTTACAACGAGACGAATTGAGGCACTGGATGAATGCTACTATAGAGGAAATAAAGGACACCTCCTATAAAAACACCATTTATGCTTATCAGTTTCTGCTGCGCTCACAACCACTGATTCAACTTAACCCACAGTTAATTCGAGATGGCGTGCTTACTATTTTCAAAGAAGCGAAAGATTTAGAGCCATTTAAACAGTTGCTCGAAGCTTTCTTAAAAGCATATGAGCATGAAATAGGGATGCCACCCATTTTTCAAGCTCTGCAAGCGAAGATGGAAGGCAATATGAATGCTATGACATTGCTTATTGAAGCGCTGCCTCAACAGGCTTCTTATGCAGTGGCCGTGGCTAACCCGTATTATGCCTTATTGATTAAGCATTCTTTTGAATTTATTAAGGCAGAAGACTATGTCAGTATCAAATGGTTAGTGCAAATGAACCCTAGTAATGAGAAACTTATCGACGATTGCATTGATGCTGTAGGAAAAAATCCTTCTTACCATTGGACGGATATTGTCAAGCATCTTAGGCCAAAAGATGAGTCAAATATAAAAAAATTATTTACGCTCAATTATTTTTGCCGTGAGGTAGGGCTCCAAGAGGCTTGTCTTACAGCATTAAGCACAACTAGTCTACAAGACTATATTAAATTAATTTCACCACGTTATTTGGTTGCTACGGGTGATAAGTTACCTGAAAGGGCAAAAGATTTATTAAAGGGCACTTCGTTCCAATCGTTATTAAAGGCAATGGATGAACATCAGAATCCACTATACCAAGCATTCATTCGGGTTAAAATTCGCACGCAAGCGATAAGCTTTACAATAGAGTCTGATCGAATTAAATTTAATGGAGATGCAGGGGAAGAGGAATATGTTTGGAAAAACTCCTCTGCACCTTTGTTTAAAGCGCTTACTCAAATTCCATTGCCGATTGATGGCGAAGAAAAAAACGCACTCTACCAGTCTGCTGTCAATTTACTGGGTCAACCACTGCTGTCTTGGATCAAAGCCACACTGAGCCTCACAACAACAGAGGAGTTGGTTGCTGAGGATGATAAAGAGCACTTTGCTCGTTGCATTCATTTAAATCTTGCTAATATGGGTGACTACGCTTATAGAGCCTTAAGTGCTCTTTTAATTAACAGTTATTCAAATCAAAAAGGTGGTAGAGTAAAAATTATTTTAGAGTTGTTAAATCAATTCTACCCACATCGTTACGATGCAGTATATGAATTTCCTAAGCTGCAACAACAGAGTTGGTTAGAGCCCGAGTTATTAACCCAATTTGAACAAATGTTTGAGGACAATTTGCCACAAGCTCTATCAGATAGTCATAGAGAGGTACTGCAAGGCTACCGTATAGCTGAAGAATACTTAAGCTTAGCAAATGACTTTGAGTTAAAAGGAAGTGTTGAACAACGGCATCAACTGATAATGTCTGCGTACACGCATTTTTATCACAAAAATGACTTAGTGTCTGTGGTCGATTGTTTGCGCCTTCTGAATAATGCTGTGCCTGAAGATGCGATGACTGGTACTGATATAGCGAATATGTATGTCGCACTGGGACATCAATCTGATGCTGATGAGCAGATGAATAGAATTTATGAAAATGCTCCATTTAGGGGTAGCGTGTTGTTCTCTAAGGCAAACCTTGATATACGTAATGATGCTTTTGGATCAGTGGTGGATGAGTTGTTGCACATACTTTTTTACCCCAGTGAAGTGCTGCATTTTTCAGATGCTGAACAGGAAATATTGGTGTATGATTTTTTAATTTATAAAAAAGAAACTGAGTACTTTCATTCCACCAGTCGGCATTTGGGTTATTATTATCTGATTAAGCATTATCAAAAAACACCAGAATTACACAATTTTGGAGCCATACTGCTAGATAATGCTCAGCGTTACCACCAAAGATTCTCAACGCTCACGACCGAGGGTAATGACGTACCAAATATATTTGAGACAATAGATGCCACACAAACCGTTTCTGTTGCTGAATTACAAGTTATAATCACTGCACCAACCTTTCAAGCTCTACCATTGCTATTGCGTTATGAAATTTTTCAGTATGTCATGCATCATGACTCTTATTTTGCACTTGCACAAACAATGGGGTTTGCCGTGTTAGAGGATATGCTGTTGCACTATGGTCATGAGCAAATATTGGTGGAAGATGCATTTTGGCTGGCTAAACATTCAGCTGACAATGTAGAGATACAATGCTTGTATGCGTCGATTGTGAGTCATTCTCAATCAGAAAAAGCAGCGACTATCATCAAGCCGATAGCAGCAACAGAGTCGAATTTTTTAGCGAAATTACTGAGCATTAAAATTTTAGCACAGAGCAATCAAGAGGAAGCTCAGCGTGAGTGGCATGATGCTATAAACCTGAGAGAAAAATCGGTTGAGGCGTTAACAGGGGAAGAAGTATGGCTGGTACGCTACTTGAAAGCTTTTTTCACATTTCAGTTGGAGTGGGAGGAAGAAAAAAAATCAGAGGCTATCATTCCAGAACTCTTGCAAACCACGGAAGAACTTTTAGCTCAAGATAAGCACTTGATAGTTGGGTTTAATATATTGGAGCAGGCTGTACTTCTATGTATTCAAACGCAGAAACATGATCTTGCTGAAAAATATTATCAGCAATTTAAAGGATGTTATCAGAGGCACCCAAACCAATACATTTTAGCAATTAAGCTTGAAAATTTATTAGAAAACAATCCCGAGGCTATTATAAGCCAATGTAAAACACGATTAATCAATGCTCATCCAGAGAGTTTGCTTTGGAAAGAATTGCAAATGCTGCGAGCTAAAACCTATTTAAAAGGAGGGCTAAATAAAGTTGGGACTGCTATTTTTTCTGAAATTTTTCAATACCACCCGATTGATTTCATGCAGAATGGGCTGAAAGAGCATTTTGCTTTATTTGAAGAGCTTGATTCACACTATATTGATGTTGTGCGTCCGATCATTACTCGTTTGCCCAAAAATCAATATCAGACAATAATAGATACTATTGGAAAGTATGTTCAGCTTGGTTACATAAGTGAACCTATTGAATTAATTAATTTGGCTTTTGGGTGGGAAGGGCGAAGCACAGTGTTGTCTGATATGCTGATTAAGCTATATGCACAAGTAATTGAACGATTTAATCTTCTTGATTTAACTGAAAGCGATGCGATTACACTTTTAATGCGATGCCTCGAATCTGTGCCTATTGAATACCATGGCTACCCGGTTTATCTTGCATTGCAAAAAATGCTTTCTGTGCGCCTGTCTCCTATACTTGAGATAGAACAGAGAGCTTTGGCTATTGCACATGAACGCATCGCTCGGCCAAGGTTATTTGCAGAATTTAAACGGAATTTTACTTCTGGAAATCCAAGTTCAATAATGAGTATATCAACCGAAGCATCACCTCCAGCACCAAGCGTTGCTTTCTTTGATTTCTTGAAAGAGCAGAGTTTTATTCCAGATGATATGCCTTACTCAAATTTTAATGATCATTTTGATAGCCATCAACAACGAAGGGAAGTCCAAGTAGCTTATCAACAATTTATTGAATTGCAGTCTTCTCGTGTTGCTACAAAATCATCTGCAGCGTTACCTGCTACTGTTGTAGCAATAACGGCAACATCTGATCAACCAATAGTACCTGCCGTATCTTCAGGTGCTGGAATATTTGCAATACAACCAATAAATGCTTTGGCAGCCTTATTAACTCAAGCTAAAAAACAAATTCCCATTCCTGATACAGTGCAGCTTATTTTTGATTCTGAAGATAAGGCACAAGAGTGTCAAAGACAACTGCAAGCAAAACATTCAGCAGGGGCAAGAGCTGCAACAGAATATCCAATAGATCCTATTGCAATGCTAGATGATGATAAGGTAGGCACTAGTGCAGCGAGCACCGTTGCAGCAGTTACATCGTGTTTTGCTATTACGCTGAGCAAAACAGAATTTAATAAAGCTATGGGGGGTTCAAAAGCTTATGATGATTTACTTGAGTCGTTTAGGGTGATGCAGCTTCATCATTGATAAAGAGATGTGTTGGACCTTGTGATTTAAATTCACGAGATTCGTATAGTGTTAGAAATCTTGTGGCTCATACTGCTGTGGGTAATAACTGAACTCAGTTTTCAGCCATTTTTATTCTTAGCCAATATCTTTGGGGAGCACTAAATTACAGGGGGCATTTAGTGCTCTCCTTAGAATAATTATTAGTGCTGAAAAAATATATTGAG
>JAJFJO010000133.1 GCA_021774015.1 Gammaproteobacteria bacterium | reverse complement strand
TCGTCACACAAAAAGCATCGATACATTAATATTATCCTAGAAAAACCTTTAGCAATATTCCAGCATTCTACTCCAAAAACTGTGAAAAATTAATAATCTCAGCAAAAAACTGGGAGTCTTCCACTGCTTCATACACTTCATTGCAATGAATCAATACGGGGCGGTATGAATAATGCTTTGGTATTTTCATCCTGTTTATTTTTTTCTGAACCTCTTCAATGACATCGATTCGAACAGGGTTCTTACTGAATTTTATTTCACAAACGTACAACACATTAAATTTTGTTAAAATAAGGTAATCAACCTGGCAACCCTCCTTATTTTTTGTTTTTTTCTGAAAATAAGGCCCGCTACACACAACCTCATCGGCCGTCAAACCTAATTTTTCATGAATTAGTTTTCTATTATTTAAGATTAAATTCTCAACTTGGAGTGAAATTATAGCGTTCCAGCCGGGTAGCGATGACAACGACACATCTTCCATCATATCGGACTCAATATTAAGCTTATTGGGCGCTATATATTTTAAATAAAAACGTGAATAATTATCGGATAAACGATATAAACTACGCGATGAAGTCTTACCATCTTTTATTGACCAGCTCATATCCTTACCAATAAAACCAGCCTGCTCTAAATCGGTTAAATATGAATATATGTCTCCGCCCCTACTTATTCCTACCGACAGTCTAATTTCCTCTGCACCCTGCTTCTTATCCAATAATGTCATCATAATAGATTCATAAATTTCTTTTCTACCTCTAAACAAGTCACTAAAAATTTTATTAAATTCCGTATAGAGAACTCCCTCTTTTGTAAAACATAACTGTTTTATATTCCACTCAGCAGATTTTTTGGGGTCTATTAACTCAAGATATCTTGGGATCCCACCTGTAACTGCTAATATTTTTAGTTTTTCTTGTGCTGAAACACCAGGCACACCGTTATCCCAAAATTTATTGCAATCAGAAAGGGGCAATTCCTTTAATGTCATATTTAAAGACTCTCTTCCTAGAAAGCCTGTCGAACTCAAAATGTTTTTTTCAATCCACATTGAAATTGAACCACAAATTGCAAAAACAAGATGATTGTTATTGGTAAAATATAAATCCCAAGCATTTTTTAGCTTTGATAAAAATGTCGGATCACCCATAGCCATCCAAGTAATTTCATCAAGCACTATTAAAACTTTTTCGTTCTTAGTTTGTTCCGACAAATGCCAAAATAAATCACTCCAATCGTTAGCTTTTATTCCTCGAAGCCCAAAATAAATACCTAAATGATGCACAAACTCATCACGCTGATCCTGAGCAGTAATTTGCTTATCAAGATCAGGAGCTAAACCAGAAAATATATAAAATTTACCGAGATGACTACCAAACTCTTTTAGCAAACGACTTTTACCAATACGCCTGCGACCCTTCATTACAATCAACCCAGGGATATTTCTAGTTGCCAACCCACCTAAGCGCTTAAGCTCTTTATCTCTACCAATGAATTTAACCAATTTACACCCCTCAAACCCAACAAAATACATTTTTGAGGGGTGAAGTATTCTGATTTACAGCCCCTCAAATTCAAAAAATATCAAATTTGAGGGGGTATGTAAAGGTTGAAATAGTCCCTCAAATTTAACAAAATACATTTTTGAGGGGTAAATTAAAATTCGATCAAACAAGAATTAACCTAACCGATTGTTTTACATAAACTAATAATAGGCCGCTTGAATCTAACCCACGGGCATCAAGTTAATCTTATTACCATCATGCCTGATCCTATACAGCGCAGGGAGTCGCCCAACCCTGGGCACTAAAGCCCCATAGTCTTGCCAAAAATTACGCCTAACCGCTATCAGATATAGATATTTATACTGTTTTAACCGTTGCCGCAATTGCGGTTCAGGTAGGTATGAAGATTCCGGCACATGCTTATGCGCAGCAATATTCATTGGATTAATTGGTTTCGCATACGGATACGTAATATATTTTATCGCAAAACCACCAAACCCAAAGCGATCCTGCAAAACAATAAACGTATTTTGCAGCGTATGATTCCCAGGAATTTTCGCTAATTGATTCAGCGCTTTTGATTCCAGTGCAAATTCCGGCAATGGTTTAACCGCATGAAAAGAATTAATAGATAATAATACGACAGTCACCACCCACGCCACACCGATACCATAAGAACTTCGTACTTTTTTTAGCGTCAATGTGCTGATCAATTCAGCCGTTACAACAAAAAACCAAGCAAGATAGTAGATCGCCATATAACGACCAAACGAAGCATTGCGTATCGCTTCTTGAAAACCAAACGCCTGAATGTATAAAATCAACAACCCTATTGCATAAATCAGCAAGCCCATTAATAAAATAAGACCTTCATACACAATATCTTTTCTTGCACCATTATCCGACTTTAATCTTACAAATATAAAAATATACAGCAGCAATAAGATTAATAAACTATATGCAGGGCTAACACCCAACCTATTAAGACCGCCGCCATACATAAAATGGTGCAAGAAATTCTGTCGTGTTTCTACTGCTTTTACATTCGTATTATTAAAGATATCAGAGATGGTGTTTTTCGTGCTAATACTCTGAGTTGCAAAGGATTTATGTGCTCCCATGTTTACATAGTGATGCTTCCAGCCAATATGAGTTAGCATTACAGCAACTGGCAACACACATAACAACAATAGTATCTGCCACTTTTTATTGTGTGAGAATTCGGCATTTCGCTTAAGGTGAACGAGCGTATCGATTACGATAATAGCTATTGCAACTGATGCCAACAACAACCCAACTTGCTTAAGTAAAACTAAATAGCACAGCAGTGGCAATACGGTTAGTAAGGTTATTATTCGTTGTGTTCGGCTAAACCGATAAGTAATTAATATGGCTGCAAATGCTATTGATACAGAATTATCAACGTATAAATAAAAAGGAAAATATTTATCAAAAATTGCCACAATAAAAATCATCGCAACTCCCGCAAACGCAGCCACTTTCCAAGGTCTAAGTGCTGTAATCGCAAAGAGCAATGACATTTGCAAGATAAGCTGGCCCAGATATACGTTATTAACTTTAAATGCGCCAAATGCATTAACGATAAAGTATTGGAACAAGGGTGCGCCCAGTGGGTAGTCCAAAAAGCCAATGTGAGAGTGCGTATCAGGCAATTTTTGATAAACAAATAAAGACTTAACTGAAAGCCCCCAAAACCCAAACTCATCCCAATTATGCAGATAATGGGTTCCTATTTGCGTTAATGTGAGTGCCACTACCAATACGGCAAGATACGATAGTGCAGATTTACTAACAATGTGTTCATATTCGTCGCGGATCAAAACAACCATAAGCGTACCAATAAAAGCAATAATACCAACATACAATAGTGTGTTAGCTGTCAACTGCAATACACCCAGCAGACCTCCCACATAGAGAACCATGCTAATCATAGAAATGATGATAGCGGGTATCGCTGCACGAGCTACATTGCTGTATTGAGCAATAAGAAAGAAATACCCCATAAGGCACAGTGGAATTAATATAACGGGCAACATCAATATTCCTTAAGTCCATAATCCCAAAAATACACCGCAATATAGACTCAAATAACCTCTAAATGCAAGGCCAGTTGGCGATTTATTCTTTTGCCTAGTAGCCTAGTGTGGTAATCCTAAAAAACGCAGTTGAATCACGTTTACCAGCGCAACATCTTGATTCATCTAGCTATCTCAATCTGTTACACTGGATAAACATAAACGCGCGCAACCGCGCTTTCCAGGGTAATACTTTATCCAACATGCTATTATCTGCACCTATTTTAAGGAACAAATCATGTCAGATGAAAAAAGCTCCTACTACTTACCAAAACCTAGCTATTGGCCCATCATAGGCTCTATTGCATTATTATTCTTTTTCTTAGGCTTTGCTAATTGGTTACATGGTAATAAAATCGGTCCCACACTCTTTTTTACTGGAATTGCCATTATGATCTGCATGCTATTTGGCTGGTTTGGCACGGTGATAAAAGAAAATCGATCTGGCCTATTACAAAACCCACAAGTTGACCGCTCATTTCGGTGGGGAATGATCTGGTTTATTTTTACGGAAGTTATGTTCTTCAGTGCTTTTTTTGGTGTGCTTTTCTATACCCGCGTCTTGTCTGTGCCTTGGCTTGGCGGATCTGGCCATGGCGAATTAACTCACTTATTACTTTGGCCAGGGTTTCATGGCGGCTGGCCTGTCTACAAAACCCCAGATCCCGCTTTATTTCAAGGGCCGAAATCGGTGATGGAAACTTGGGGCATCCCAGCAATCAATACAGCCATCTTATTATCCAGCGGTGTTACCATCACTATCGCACACTGGGGCGTTCTAAAAAATCGCCATTGGCAAATGATCACTTTTCAACTCTGCACCATTCTATTAGGTATTGCATTTATCTGTATGCAAGCGCATGAATACTTTATTGCCTACACCGAGAAGGGTTTAACACTAGCATCTGGTATCTATGGGTCCACATTTTTTATGCTGACTGGTTTTCACGCCTTACACGTGAGTCTTGGAACCATCATGCTCACGGTGATTTTATATCGTATGTGCAAAGGAGACTTTAACAGCAAAGATCATTTTGGCTTTGAAGCGGTTGCATGGTATTGGCATTTTGTGGATGTTGTGTGGTTAATGCTGTTTATTTTTGTGTATTGGTTGTAACCCCACCTATTTTAACACTCAAAGTATATTGCTAATTTTGTACTATAATTAACTCGTCACATACAATTACTACGGCTTGAAAAATGAAGATGAGTTATTGCCCCGCCATATTAGTTATATTATCACTTTGGTTTTTACCTGCCTCACTGTATGCAGAAAAAAAACCACCCACACTCATTTATAAAAGCTTTCAAGGAAAATTTTTAGATGATGGCCAGCAAGGCACAGTACGCATTACAATCACATCTATATTCGACTCTCGAGTTGCTATATTTACTATTAAGAGCCCGAATTGTACATTAGCGTCTTTTCCAATGGCAAAACTTAGCACGGTTAGTGTTAATTGGGCAACTTTCAGCTGGAAGAAAAGTTATGGGTCCGTACAGGGACTTTTGGCAACTCCCAACACTTATGTTCATTCCGGAATATCGTGGAGCAAAATAACAACCATGGGTTGCAAACTAAAGCCACAAAAAAATGTTAAGTTGTTTCCTGGTGATTCATAATAGCTTTTAGAAGCAGGTCTAAAAAGACGATCCGGGTTGTTGTAAAAATTCAACTTCTTTAGCTGTCGATACTCGGCCTATAATATTATTACGGTGTGGGTAGTGACCAAATTGATCAATAATAGCTTTATGTTTTTCTGCATAGACTAAAGCACCTTTAGCAAATTCTTTTAACTCATTTGGTGCATCATTCAATAATTCTGTAAACAATCGCATTGACTCTTCTTGCATAGACGAATCTTCTGAGTGCTCAAATGGCATATAAAAGAAAGCGCGTTTAGGCAGGGTTAATGCTTTGTCATGACCCAGCTCAATGCCTTCAATAGCTATTTTCAGCGCTAACGCATCTTGTGAAAATGACTCCGGCTTATCTCTATAAATATTCCGGCTAAACTGATCTAACAAAACAATAAAAGCAATACGCCCTTCAGAGTGCGTCAGCCAGTCATCATACTCTCCAGCAACCGCTTTCTGTAAATCACCACCAAACTCTTGCACAATAAAACTGTCAGTGTCTGGATTTTTCACATACCACAATGTAAAGTATTCACCATAGGAACTCGAATTATTATCTAGATCACCAAACCAATAATCCAAAATTGCTGCTGCTCGTTCATGAAGTTTAGTCATAATTATTCTACATCCTTCCAGTAAGCTCTTTTAAGCATAAAAGCTAAAATTAAAAAAATAAAGAGAAACCCTAACACCCAGCAACCGATATGCTGATGCTCAACTTTAGCAGGGTCACCCGCATAGACCAAGAAATTGACCAGATCTGTCATCGTAGCATTAAACTCTTCCGGCGTCATGCTGCCCGCCTGCACTAACTTTAATACAGAATAATAGCGCGGCTTAGTAACACCATTCTTGGCGAAATACGCAAATTGATCTTTTAATAATTCTTGCTGACCTTGCAGGGAAGCAAACACATTCGTCATATTAACATTTGGCGTCAACAAATTATTAGAGCCCGTCGGCCTTCCTGAGTCTTTGTAGAAAGAATGAAAATACGTATACAACCAATCTGCCGTGCGTTGACGCGCAATTAAGGTTAAATCTGGCGGCACAATACCGAGCCACCACTCTTTATTTTTAAGTGGCATTTTATCTAAAGTAATGCCAGCCTCTTTTGCAATTTTATTGTGCTCCAAATATTTCATGGTATGACAGGCCATACAGTTACTCGCAAAAAATTTCGCACCACGCAACACGGATGCACGATCTT
>JAJFJO010000132.1 GCA_021774015.1 Gammaproteobacteria bacterium | reverse complement strand
TTCAATAAGTAAATCAGTTAGTTCTTGGAGTCTTTTTTGAAAACTAATATCAGGAAAAAAATCTTCAAATTTTGAACTTTCGCTTAAACTTGAACCAGCAATTGAAGAATGAGAATCACTTGACTTATTTGATGCAGATGTTACTGCTTGAGAGCCATCTACTTCCGCTTTGCCACCCGCACTAGCAGCTGCTGATGAAGGTGCCACTCCCAACAATACCTGTGGATCCATAAAGAAATGATAGTGATTGTTGATGGCGCCGGCACCACCACCGGCAGACGTGAATCCCAAAGTAATAGCTGTATCATAACTCAAATCTTTACCATGAAATGCCGAATCCCTCCAACTCCCATCTGCTTGTTTTTCTTTTACTTGAATTTGGATGTGTAACAGCCGACTGATCGCTTCAATTTCTGTTTGCCCGCCCCACACTTTAGGCTGTATTACTGAATCCATGCGCGCTTTAAAACTATCAGCACCCTCAGAAAAAAACCCTAAAAAATCTGCTTTATGCGCTTGCATAAAACGCACCACATTCTGGCGAAAGTCAATATCGACTAACACTTCAAACTGTGGTGCTCTCTCCTTTAACCCCACGAAAAAATTAGATTCGCCTTTATACTGTAAAAGCTCTTGTTTAAAGTCTTCTAAGCCAGGCTTATTGCTCCTACCAAACAACTGAGTAAAGCGTTTCTTAAAGGCAGCAGCATCCTTAAGAACTGGCAGAAGCACGCTAAACATCACCGCATAAAACAAGCAACTGCCGTCGCCTGTCACATCATATTCTTGCTCACTTTGTTGTTTTGGCATACACCTTTCATCCTTATCGCTAACAGTTAAGGCGCATCAAGCACCATCTATTTTTCTTTTTCACAGTCAATAACAATAAATGAATTTAGCACTATAAAATACCTGGATTTTTGCATTTTAATGTGCCTCTATCTAAGTCGAGTTTACTCACATCCATTTTAACAATATTCAAATCAGCATCAAATTTTGCTTGTGCTATGCAAATTTTTCTTAACCTCAAATCCTAAGCTCCACACAACATGCTTTTGTTATATGCAAGATATTTTAAATGAGCACTTTGTATTCTTGGGTCAGCAGCGTATCCATCTAAGTATTCAATAATGCTATTATGAGCAATATCCTCTGAGATAATATCATGCTCTTGCAAATAATTAAAAAACGATTCTGAACGCAATGCTTGCTCTACCGCCTCACCTGACGCAGAAATGTTTCCTGATCTATCACGCATTTGAGATGAACTTGCTGCAGAAAAAAATCTGGCGGACGCTGCAGCTCCAGCCCCGCCAGTAGCAGCGTCTAATGCCGAGCCGGCGGACGCTCCTGCTCCACCAATAGCGGCTTCTAATGCAGAGCCAGCAGGTGCGCAAGGTGTTACGATGGTTTCTTCAACGTCAACAACCACATTCTCATTAGTTACATCACAGTAATGTGTAAATGTTAATTCTTGGACCTGATCTTTGGACAATGCGGGCTTAAAAAGAAGAAGTAAGATTTGAACTATACCGTCTAACATAGCAGGAAGGTATTCACGAACTTTAGGATTTAACGGCAACACTCGCTCATGTTTTTGTGTATTAGCTGATAAGACAAATTGTTTTAGCCAAGCATACTCCGTTTCTTTTTTCAGTTCTATTTCTTGAAGCAAAGCAAAAACCTTAGGGTGATCTTTGGCAAATGCGGGATTTTCCAATATTTTGGAAAAAATATAGGTTAATCTTCCAGTGACTGTTTGTTTACCCAACTGAAGATTAATCGGGAAATACAGGCGACTCTTAATCTCACCATAATGGCTTACATAGAAACTCCTAAAAGCCCTTTCCAAGAAACTTTGAGCCTCTACCACCACCTCATTTTGCAGGCGATTTGCTTTAACTTCATTTTCCCCATCCTTCAAACAGCGTAATATTTTAATAGCTTTTAAATGAATTTCCCTGAATGATTCAAGCATGCTTTCCTCAAGCATTGTTCCAAGCTGTTTAAAATAACTTTCTTGCAATTGTGTTTTCAGACGAAGCTTTATGCTAGGCGTTTTAATTTTGTCTTTGATATAACCCCTAGCAATGAATATTTTCCCATACTCCAATAATTTCTCAATAATATTAACATAGCTACTTTCACCAGCATTCAGTCGAGCCACCAAATGTTCTGCCAGTTCAATTTCATTTTTTTCAATCAATTTAAGAGTCCATTGAACTAAGGGGCACCTAAAAGTATATGTATCCTTATGCAATCCATTAAATAACAAACGAAAGGATTTGAAATCATTATTTTTCAAATATCTATTAGCCAACTCAATAGTTATTTGTTCTCGCTGATGACTGCCTTCCTCAAGAAATGCCAACAATGATGCAACAGTTGGCAATTGATTTTCTTGTAGCAGTTTATAACAAAGGGATGGTATGCGATTTTCAAGTCGATCATAACTATCATAATAATCATCATCAACATCATCACAGACAATTGCTTTCTCATGCTGCTGAATTAATCTTACAACCTCCAAAAGATATGTGTAATCACCGGCATCACAAACCTTAGATGCAATATCATATAATGTGGAAAATAAATTGTTAGCCTTTGTGATTAGAGATGTTGATAACTTAAGTAGCTGAATAATTCCATTAACGATGACTTTATATTCTCTTGTATTCTCTACTGCCTTAACCCAATGATTGTAGGACTGAGCAAAGAAAGAGTCTAATAAGTTGTGTTTATTGATTAGCTCATAGTGTGTCCGCCATCGCTCTTCATAAGAGTCAGAGCCCACACATGCTTCTTGATCTGATTGTTTCCTAGCCACATCCCTATCGTGTTCCACCTTTACCATTCTTTCATATAATGGAACAACAGCCATTTCAAATACAGCAGAAACAGGTTCAGTGTCTGTCCAACGCTCAAGCAGCCAATGTTTGAAATTATAGTCAACATCAACACAATGCTTATGCAACAGATTAAATGCTTGGCCATAATGCTTGGTTGAAATACATTCTATAATGTCTTGCCAAAGAGGTTTTAGTTTTTGCGATAAATGATTAGCCGCCGAAGGTGAAACCAGCTGCACCGGCTGCGAATTAATTCCCATCATATCTTCAACAATAAGTGCAACAAGTTTTTTATCGCGTAGTGATTCACAGGGGATCGCAGCCAATAGGTCAATGGTTGATTGGACCGGGGGACGCTTGTCTTTGCCTAACAACACTTCTGCTATGACTGATTGCCTATGGGGACTCGCAATTGCGGCAAGGCTTTTCATTAAAACTGGAGTTGCAGTCATAGTTTTATAATGTTTTTTAAGGCGCTTTGTCATTTCCCAACCATCATTTTCTGTTGGCAAATTTGCAAGTTGTATCGCATCATCTAATTTATCGTCGAGCAGCAATACGTCCAACAAAGGCACCTCAAACCCTTTTATGCCACGTTTTTTCAGTCGCCCTACTCTTTGATGCAATTGCTTTGGAGTTTTCGCTTCATCATAAATGCGTTGAGCAACACATTGCTTTATCCTTAAAATTAGGTCGCTGTCATTTGTGCCACAATATGTAAGCGAGCTCAAAGCAAAAACGCCATGCTGAATAAAAAATTCAGTGGGATTTTGAATATGAGTAGCACCTAATATTTTGACGACACAATCTAGCAGTTTCGCACGGTAACCCTCAAGCGCCAATAATGCTTTAAAGGCTGCTTTGAGATTATTTGCAATATATTGCTTAATAAAGCCAATAATCTTTCCCTTATTTTTTTCAGATTTTGAAAAAAGCTCAGCCGCTTCTTTTGAACGTTGATATTGACCTAATGCTAATGTTTTTTTCAATACTGTTCTAACCAGCGTGTCGCGATACCTTGAGCAAACCATTTTTTTTATTAGTTTGATAGCGGGTTCAAAATTCTTAATCTCGAGCAATTGCTCTATAGACCGAACAAGCTGATGATATTGGGGATGCTTCCTATGGATATTGACTGACTTGTGAAATTCTGTTTCAGCTGCACTCATAAGCGCCTGAGTCGTTTCTCGTTGCTTTCGTTCTGCGAGCAATTGGCGCCCTCTACGCTCATCGTCCACTATATCTGCAGGGATTAATTCTATAATGCTTTTTTCAGTACAATCAAATATCCTGGCAACAGCAGCCTCTTCTACTCTTTGAAGCGATTTAATTACCCTTCTATACTGCTTTTTACTTAGCTTTTGTTTTGTCACCAACTCCAAACGCACTCTATCGAAACGTACTCTATCGTAATTATTCCATGAGCGCGCCCCTGGTTTTTCGATAGCACTCAACAAAGTATCAATCTGAGCGCTTGTAAGCGCTTTATTACCAGCAATAGCAAATATTAAATCCTGTGAATTATACGGTTTATATTTTTCAATCAAAATAAAAGCCAAATCAATTCGCCGTCTATCAATTACAATCTTAATAATTGAGCTTTCAAGGCCACTATAATTATCGACACCTACTAGAACTTCTATTTTTTGCAATAATTTATCATTATCTTCTTGCATATTGCGCTCAAAAAATTGTTCTAGCGCTTTTTGCCTAACTTCTCTTATACCACTCTGCTCATGAAACACGTTAAAATGTGCTTCATCATCAACAGCAAGTCGCGCTTGTTTCAACCACGTTAAATTTTCGGGTAATACAGCTTCGACTTGTTGTGACATTTCATATTTTTCATTTAAAACCAATTGAGCACAGAGGCGCGTTAAGAGGGTGTTTTTATGTGTGGAGTCTGACCATTTTCCTAACCGCTGACACATTTCCTCAAAAGGTGTGTAATCGAGAATAATTGGAATGGCTTTATTAATATAATCAGAGCTATTATAAAAATCACACCCATCCTGAAGAAATATTTCAAACCAGTTTAGCCATTCTTCAGGGTTTCTTTCAACATCAATCTTATCAAGACACTTAGTTACTATTGCCTTATAGTGGTAATCAATACATAGATTAGGCAGCACCTTTTTTGCCTTAGAAAACTTATTATTTTCTATTAACGGGGTGACTAATGCCAACCAAGCTTCATTTTTATCTATCACTTCATTGTAAGTCACTACGCTTGTTGCAATATCTGTTTTTCCCAAGGTTATTAAACTTTTTATTACTGCAGAAAAAATAGTTTTACCCTGCCAGGCATCTAATTTTAGCTTTGCTATTTTTTTCAATGCCTTTGTGTTTTGTTGTAATTCTGCGACTTTTACAGCTTCTTCTATTTGTTTGAATACCTCATAATCATATTTAGCATGTGGTTGTGAAAGCACTCCAAAGAATCGATCAAAATCACTAGCATCAATTGCTTGTTTTAAATCATCGAGCATATCCAGTTACCTTTTTTATAGAACACAAAATAACGATACCCATACTCTTGTCTTTTTGAACATGTAGATTCATATAGTTTAAGGGCCACGAATTATTCGTTCTCTTTAAACGTATGATAAAGAACACCTGGATTATACCTCTACAAGCAGGCTCTGTAACCCCCATTCTCAAGTGAAATTGCAAGCTCAATTTGCAGCAAGCTTACCAGGGTCACCTTACTGTGAAGGCCCTAAAATTTAACGTATCACTACGCTCGATTTTAATTATGCTTTCAAACAACACAAGGCTTATTTTAAAATAGATTGAAAATACCGCAATACGGTAGTAGTGAAATATTAAAGCTAGATCCCCTGCTTCAAACTTGCAGCAATAAACGCATCTAGGTCACCGTCAAGAACCGCAGTGGTATTCATGTTCTCCACCCCCGTACGAAGGTCTTTAATACGAGACTGATCTAAAACATAAGAACGAATTTGACTACCCCAAGAAATCTCTGACTTAGTCTCCTCCATCGCTTGCTTTTCGGCATTTTTTTTCAGCATTTCATGTTCATATAATTTTGCTTTTAATTGTTTCATCGCGCCAGCACGATTTTTATGCTGCGACCGATCACTCTGACACTGCACCACAATACCAGTGGGAACATGTGTCATGCGCACAGCAGAGTCTGTTGTATTAACATGCTGACCACCCGCACCACTGGCACGATACGTATCTGTACGCACATCGGCTGGATTAATATCGATATCAAAATCATCATCAATTTCTGGAGAGACAAAGACTGAAGCAAAAGAGGTATGGCGACGATTGCCTGAATCAAATGGAGACTTACGCACTAAACGATGCACCCCCGCTTCTGTTCGCAACCAACCAAAGGCATAGGGTGCTTCAAAATAAATCGTCGCGCTTTTTATTCCCGCCACATCACCAGGAGACACCTCCATTAACGTTGTTTTAAAACCACGTCGATCGCCCCAGCGTAAATACATACGCAGCAACATTTCCGCCCAATCTTGTGCTTCAGTGCCCCCCGAACCGGACTGGATATCAACATACGCATTATTACCATCCATCTCCAGATTAAACATGCGCCGAAATTCCATACTTTCAACTAATGTAGTTAAATCGGATAATTCAGAATCAACTTCAGCAACCGTATCAGAATCATTCTCTTCTTGAGCAAGTTCTAGCAGCTCACCCGCGTCATCCAG
>JAJFJO010000131.1 GCA_021774015.1 Gammaproteobacteria bacterium | reverse complement strand
TCAGACAATGCTGCAAGTGCCTCCTGGTTATATTGATCACCTTCAGAGCGCATCGCAAACAACGTGTTAAAATAATCAATATGTGCTTTAACGGCTGGCAAAACTACCGTAGCTTCTTGTTCGATAACTTGCGCTAACCCTCTGTAATACTCCTCAAAATCATTTTCACGATAATAGCGATATGCCTCTCGAGAAGCAGCATACCCTACAGAGGCGGCAACACCTGCAAGGACAATCCAACCAGGCGGACCTGCCGCTATGCCTACTGCTGCAAGAGCGCTTGTCGCTGTCGCTGAACCTGCTGCTGCAGCCCCTGCAGCCACTCCAGCAACCGCTAACCCGGCTGACCCAAACTCAATAGCTCTTCCAACTCCCGTGCCAATACTATCTGCTTTTTTAGCGAGCATTATTTCCTCCACAACTGCTTGCGCATCTTCCGCAGGGTTTCCATCAGCATCCAGCGCAACATTCGCCTCAATGCTCATAGCAAACGAGTCTCCAGCACCTACCCGCATAATCAATGGCGCAACCGTGGTTATATGCGAACGAATATGCACAAAATTCTCCGCAAACCAATCAAGATGATCAACCGAGGTTCGAGAGACAATAAAAACAACAATTCTTCCATACAGATGCACTAAGGGCCTCAAATTATCATCAGATAATTTATCGGCATCAGCACATAAAAGTGCAAAGCACTCTCTTTCAAGGTTAAGCATTAGGTTACAACTGGCATCTGTTTTTGCCACTTTGGGTAAGGGCACCTCTGTCGTGTGCGTCGTGATATCCAATTTATCTTCTCCAGCTCGCATATTTTTTCTCCTTGCTGCTCTTTTACAAAACGCTACTGTATTTTTTTACGCATGGGGAGCCGGGCCCGGGCCTGGACCCGGCGCAGGAGGTGCTCCCGGGCCTGGGCCTGGGCCTGGACCTGGACCTGGACCTGGACCCGGCGCAGGAGCGGCAGGCCTAGCTGCCCTTGCTCTTTGCATCTCCCCGTGAGCAACTGCACCTGAACCTACAGCAGCAGCTGTAACACCTACAGCTGCAACTTTAACTCCCTGCGCCACCCCCTTTTCTACCCCCTTTTGAATAGTAGCCATAGTAGCTTTCTTAGCTGCCATTTCAGCAGTGGTCGTTGCCGTTTGGCTAGCTACTGCCTGCATAGCTGCCCCACCCGCCTGCCTAGCTACACCAGCTGCTGCTGCACCTGCACCCGCTGTAAATATACCTGCACCAAGCAATCCGTAACCAGCATATCGCGCCCTCGTTGCTCCCTGACCAACGGGTGCATGCGCCGGCCCAACAGGTACGGGTGCAGCAACGGGAACTACAGGGGGAGGTGGTGCAGGCAATGCAGGAGGCACAACGGCGGCTGGCGCAGGTGCTCCTGCAGCTACAACTGGCGCTGCAGCTCCCGGTGCGGGTACAAGCGCTGGTGCAGCAGGAAACCCCATTGCCGTAAGCTTGGCTATAATCCGCTGCAATCTAGCTAAGTGAGCAGCCTGCGCTGGCAACAGTATATTAGGTTCGCCAGCTAGTGTTCGACACCTTTGCAACACGTCAGCAACATTTTGCATAAATTCTTGCTGTCCATTTGCCGCCACCAAGTGGGGATGCAGCCTGAAATAACCTAGAATTGCATTAAGAGCAGCACATATTCTAATTGCAGAACCAACGGCTAGTCTAACAGTATGGGTTGCCACAGGCGAAACAAGTTGCGCATGAAAAGTAGGTTCAAACGCATTGTAAGCTTGAATTTGGGGCCGTATGCCCGGCGGGAAAAAACCTAAGGTAAACGCCATTGGAAACTCCTTATTTTTACAATGAATAACCTACCTATAATATGGTCTGCTTCAAAGGCAATACTCCCTTGCTCTTCGTAAAAACAGCCATCTGTTTCTTAACTAGCTTCAATAGCACCCTACCATGTGATAGCTGCCTTGGCAAACAAAAAACAAGCTCGATATGTACGTAAAAAACACTGATAATGCTTGGGACAAAAATCAATTATTAAAAGTTTACTATGGCTTCTTGGTCAGGTTTTTTGGCTTTGTTACACACCATGCTTTAACTATTTAAATACAGAATTTTGGTGCTATATTTCCCAAAGAAATACTCTTAATCAATAAACAAAGAACTCACCGACTCTTTTTGATTAACGCGCGAAATGGTTTCAGCAATCAGGCGGCTCAATGATACCTGCCTAATTTTGCCACACTCTGATGCTGCTTCAGTAAGCGGAATAGTGTCACTAACAACCAGCTCATCTAAGCTGGAGTTCACTACGTTATCGATAGCAATGCCTGATAACACTGGATGTGTGCAATACGCCCTAACCGTTTTTGCACCTTTATCTTTTAATGCTTGCGCGGCGTGACATAAAGTTCCTGCGGTATCAACAATATCATCAACAATAACGCAATGTTTATCTGCCACTTCACCAATTACATTCATTACCTCAGATTGATTAGCGCTAGGACGACGTTTATCGATAATGGCTAAGTCAGAATCGTTAAGGCGTTTTGCAATCGCTCGCGCACGCACCACACCACCCACATCAGGCGACACGACAAGCGCTTGTGGAAACTTATCTAAAAAGCGATCATCTTCAAACATTACATTGCTTGCGTAGATATTATCTACTGGCATATAAAAGAAACCCTGAATTTGATCGGCATGCAAATCAACCGTGATCAAGCGACCAATGCCAACAGATGCCATCATATCAGCAATCACTTTTGCGGTGATAGGAACACGCGCTGAACGCACACGACGATCTTGTCGGGCATAACCAAAGTAGGGAACCACTGCCGTGATGCTTGCCGCCGATGCACGTCGAAACGCATCTGCCATAATCAATAATTCCATCAAATTTTCATTCGCCGGTGCACAAGTGGATTGCACGATAAAAATTTCTCGGCCACGAACATTCTCTAAAATCTCAACGCGGATTTCACCATCACTAAAACGATCCACAATAATGGAGCCCAAGGGCAGGTCTAAATGTTTAGCGACAAACTTGGAAAGAACTGGGCTGGAGTTACCACTAAAAATTTTGATGTTAGACACAAAAGTTCCTTAAATGTATAGAGAATTTTTATCCAGAGCAACCTATCGTCACCCATTAAGCTGAACTATCGCTTGCTGCAAGACATCTCGTCTGGCAAAAATTGGCTGGGATGCAAGGATTCGAACCTTGGAATGCGGAGATCAAAACCCCGTGCCTTACCACTTGGCGACACCCCAGTATACTAACTACTCTGTAATGCTATATGTAATGGTGAGTGATTCAAACCCTTCACCACAACCGCTTTCAAATTCTCAGGAACTTGGGCCGCTATTCTACTAGCTTCTTCACGCGTGTCAAATGGTGCGAACACGGTGCTGCCACTGCCTGACATCCGTGCGGGAGCATGTTGCTTAAGCCAATCAATCGCAGTGGCTACTTCAGGATAATCCAACCGAACCACCGGCTCAAAATCATTATGCCCATCCCAGGGATGGTAGTGGGATATTGTGAGTGCTGCACTATCACGTGTCAATCGGGCATCGTTAAAAATATGCTCCGTATCAATATGCCGAGGAACAAATAACAAGAGATACCAGCACTCCGGAACGATCATCGAGGTAAGCTGCTCACCAATCCCCTCAGCCCAGGCAGCATGGCCATGAACAAACACAGGAACATCTGCACCCAAGCCCAATGCGTACTGATGCAACTCTTCCAGCGACAGGTGTGCTTCCCATAAGACGTTCAGCGCCAATAATGTGGTCGCAGCGTTGGAACTACCACCCCCAATACCCGCGCCCATCGGCAAGCGTTTATTAAGCTGTATATCTATACCTTTTTTAGAGTTACGGTGTTGGCGCATTAGAAGCGCTGCTTGATATACCAAATTATCCTGCCGCGGGATATCGGCGCCTTCTACCGTTATTTGAATATCGGCATGATCAAGCACACGAAAACGCATCACATCGCAGTAATCTACAAACTGATAGAGTGTTTGTAAGTTATGATAACCATCTTCACGCTGACCCAGTATATGTAAAAATAAGTTCAACTTTGCTGGCGAAGGCAGTGTTAAATGGTCACTATTTGCCATTAATCTGGTTCTTGTATGCTCAATGGCTTCATCAACAACTTCCAACCTTTAATCACCAAGCGCACATGAATATTTCCACGCTGCATCGTGATCAATCGTGGCAAATCAATCTCATTTTCAACTTGATAACGATCGTAATCAATAATCCAGCCTTTTTGCCGCAAGGTTCGCAAATGGCCGTACTGATCAAAAGTCGTCGCCGCTTTTCCTGGCGCTGGTATACCACGCACCCAATAGAACATGTCTCTAATTGGCAAATACCAACCCATTTCTCTTTCCATTAATGCTTCTGGCGTTTTAGCCGTGAAATGCTTAGTGCTTGTTTTCCATAGCGTCACACTGCCATAGCGACCCACGATCATCGCGGTATAAAGATTCAAAGAAGAAGCCAACTTGATCCTATAACTATTTTGACCCAACTGATTCCAGACATAATTGGCCAGCGCAGGGCTTTGACCTGGCACCCGAATACTGAAAGCACCCGTGATTCGCCAATGACGTATCAACCCCAGCTGCTCTTGCCGGGCCGCAGGCGAAACGTGTTTAAACACAATATCTTCATCCGGTACACGCAGGTTTACACAGCCCGTTAACGCCAAAACTGTCAACAACCCAACGATTTTCGACCATTTCTTCGCCACAACCGCATCCTTTTCAGAAAAATTTAATAAAACTGTCAATCTGCCGATCAATAGTCCTAAGAGGATGATAACAAGGAACATGTTGCCACGCCACTAGAGGCAATGGTTTTTGGATATTTAACAGGTATTTATAAAAACACAGGCTATCTTGAAACATAGGCGGCAGAACTGGGCACGGATCAATGGTCAAACAAAATTTTAGTAGCATTTGTTGATAAATAACACTAAAAAAAGAACGTATGTACTATTATTTAAAACAGGATTGTTTCTATATTGAAAGAAGAAAGGAAGCTTCCCCTCAACACGTTTTTAAAAGAGAGGAGCTTAATAATGAAGGTTTTAATTATATTTGCCATTACGTATGGGTTTATTTGGAGCATTAACAGCGCCACTGCCGCACCCACCCAAAAACCCGCCTGCGATACTATCAGTAACTGTTACCAGCACATAGATCCACATATTGCTGCCATCGACACCAAAACACTGCCTAAATATGCTGGCTATGGAAGACGGTATGTGAATAGCGTATTTCCCAAGCAAATCGCAGGCTCTAATCGCAGAACATTTGTTTTTAGCCCGCGTTATAAAATCTGGGCCGCATATGATAAAAGTGGTCGCCGTATGGCTCACGGCATCGCCAATGGCGGCGCCCATTACTGCGCCGACGTTGGCCGACCTTGTCGCACACCACGAGGAAACTTTGCCGTCCACTCAAAAGGCAGCTTCGCCTGTAAATCGAGCAAATACCCACTCCCACGCGGCGGAGCACCCATGCCTTACTGTATGCACTTCAACAAGGGCTATGCCATACACGGTTCACCCCAGATCTCAAACCGTAATGGTAGTCATGGTTGCATACGCGTCACCACCTCCGCCGCACAGTGGTTAAGTAGCAATTTCATGCGCATTGGTACTCGTGTAAAAGTGCTGCCGTATTAAGCCAACACAGACAAGGATATTGTCATAAAGAGAGAGGCCCCGCAATGGAACGGCTCAAGCAAGGCCTCTCTTTTCAATAGAAACTACACCCACCTAGAAAACGAGAACCACTGGTCATTTTATGATATGATCCCGGCAACTGAACAACGGGACTAAGCACAAATGCCTATCATCACTTATGGCATCAATCATAAAACAGCGCCGCTAGATGTACGTGAGCAGATGGTTTTTGACCCCACGCACACGACTCAAGCGCTCACAGACCTTATGAGTCGACGTGCCGTCAACGAGGCGGTGCTAGTCTCCACCTGTAATCGCACAGAAATCTATACAACGCCTAATCATAGCGACACCATTATGCAGTGGCTACGTGATTACCATTTACAAAGCAAACTCGATATAACGCCATTTTGTTATTATTATCAAGGGGTTGATGCGATCCGCCACCTAATGCGTGTAGCGAGCGGCCTAGATTCTATGGCGTTGGGTGAGCCCGAAATTTTTGGGCAAGTAAAGCAAGCTTACCAGATTGCTTCAGAAACTGGTGCGGTCGGCAAACACATGCAACACCTTTTCCCTTCTGTATTTTCCGCTTGCAAGCACATCCGCGCTGAAAGCGAGATTGGGCGCTGCCCAGTGACTTTGGCATATGCCACTGTACAGCTCGCCAAACGCATTTACAGCCAGTTATCGCGCTGCCGAGTCTTGTTGATTGGGGCGGGCAAAACCATTGAACTGATCGCCACACACTTAAGCGGGCAAGGGGTAAAACAGATCACTTTCGCAAACCGGACTGTTGAGCGTGCTCATGAACTTGCTGATCAATTTGAGGGTGAGGCAATACGCATTGGTGATATCCCACATTGTTTGAACAATACAGATATCGTCATCAGCGCAACGGCGAGCCAACTGCCCATCTTAGGCAAAGGCCTGATTGAAAACGTAGTGAAATCGGGTAAACGCCGCCCATTATTTATGGCAGACCTTGCTGTGCCTCGCGATATTGAACCTGAGGTGGCACAACTTGAAGATGTGTATCTTTATAATATTGATGATTTACAGAGCGTCATTAACGATAACTTAAAAAATCGCGAACAGGCGGCACAACAAGCTGAAGCCATGGTAGACATTCACAGCATGAATTATATGCGCCAGTTACGTTTATTAAGTGCCGGTGACATGATTCATGATTATCGACACCAGCTAGAGTCCCTTAAGCAGGCTGAACTCGAAAAAGCTGTTGAGCAAATACAAAGGGGGCACGATCCTCAAGCTGTATTACATACTTTTTCGCATGTATTGATTAATAAAATTATGCATGGACCTACTCTCAAACTTCGCGAAGCAGCACATGAAGATAACGTCGATATGCTGCTACTTGCTAAAGACTTATTTGAACTTTAACGATACAATAGCACCCCTATGAAAGAATCATTAAAAATAAAACTCGATACCATTGCAGAACGCTATATTGAAGTGGGCCAACTAATGAGTGATCCCGCCATCAGTAGCAATCAAAATAAATTTCGCGATCTGGGCAAAGAATATGCGCAAATCGAACCCATCGTGCAATGCTTCAATCAACTTCAACAGGCCGAAGCAGATATCGAGCATGCCAAAACAATGCTGGAAGAAGAGCCTGACCCAGAGCTCAAAGAACTCGCACAAGAAGAATTAACCACACTAAAAGACACCATTGCCGAACTGGAACAAAAACTGCGAACGTTATTGCTGCCACAAGATCCTAATGATAGCCGCAATGTCTTTTTAGAAGTGCGTGCGGGTACCGGTGGCGATGAAGCGGCCATTTTTGTAGGCGATTTATTCCGCATGTATTGTCGTTATGCCGAAACACGGAAATGGAAGGTCAGCATTGTATCTGAACATGAAGCAGATCAAGGTGGCTATAAAGAAATCATCGCACAAATTAGTGGTGACCGTGTTTATTCACAATTGAAATTTGAGTCGGGCGCTCACCGCGTACAACGTGTGCCTGTCACAGAATCGCAAGGCCGCATACACACCTCTGCTTGTACGGTTGCCGTGATGCCCGAGGCTGATGCGATTGAAGAGATTGATATTAATACCGCTGATTTACGTGTTGACACCTTTCGTGCATCTGGCGCTG
>JAJFJO010000014.1 GCA_021774015.1 Gammaproteobacteria bacterium | reverse complement strand
CGCCGAGATTTCAATCGTCGGATGCTTTTGCAGTGTCGGTATCGTGATCGCCGCGCATCCCCACGTCCGCTGCGCGAGCCGACGGCCCAGTACCTTCTACAACAGTGCCGCCGGTGATCTCGATGTCGAGCATAGGGTCCTCGGAAGTTGAACCGTCAGCTTGACGCAGCGTCCGCGGGCCCGTCAATAGCAAGCAACGATGTCGACAGAGGGCTTTGAACCGCGAAAGTCACGGAGAGCGCGCAGGCCGGTCGAGTTGGGCTACGTCTCCGTTCATTGTCCTCGAAACCTCCATGGCACCTTGACCACGCGTTCAGGAGCGCGCAGGCCCACTAGCGTACATGTCGCCTATCAGCAGCGGCTCCGCTTCGCCGACCACGAGGTGTTGTGCAAACGGATGGAGAACTCACACAATACCCGGTTCAATCCTGGGGAGGGGCAGGTCACTCCATCGTCGGACCCAACCCTTGGTCAGCGGCCTGTAGTTCAGTTCCGCAGAGTTGACGTCACAGTTTCAAGAGTACGGATATTAGGTCATCGATTTTGATGCTCTGGTCCTCGTTTGTGTCGGCAAGTGGGCAAGCCGATTCAGGATCAAAGATGGCTGAGATGAGCGGGCCACTATCGATGGGTGAAACGGTCCCGTTGCAGTCGGCGTCTCCGCCCAAGAGAGTGTCTGACACGGTTAGATCGATGTCGGCGACTGTGACGGCGCCTGTTTCGTCAAACACGGCGAGACGAAGTGGGTACGCACCGGATTCGTAGTAGCCCGGGGTGAGTATAATATTGGCACTCCCATTGCCGGTGTCTCGCAGTTCAGCGTTGGCTAGTAGTCGCAGGGGAAATTGCTCGTTGCTGCTCTCCAGATAGAAGGTCAAGGGTGAGGGGGGTGTCGTGGACGCGTATACCGGCGTGGACACTGTGATTTCTTCAGTTGCCACAATACTTGCCGGTGCCTCAATCGCGGGCGCTGGATTTTGAGGCACGTCGAGAGCCTCTAGGCGTACTAAGAAGGGGCGGACATCGACGCTACGAAGCCTAGCGAGTTGTATCGCTAGTAAAGTGTTTCCGTCGAAACTGATGGCATGTTGCCGCACCCGAAAAACTAGATGAAGGAGTGTGTCGGAATCTGGCGATCGCGAGTGAGGATGCGGAGACGTACTGGGCGACCCGATCTCGCTTGCCGTGGACGTGAGGACTGCGGTTTCTGCCCTCGTGTCCGGCGGTGACGTTGCATTGGTCGATATGCGCGTGTGACCGGCGGGACACACACTTTAGCTGCGTTGCCAGAACCTCGAGTCCCGGAGGGACTACTTCGGTGACGGGCTCAAGGGTTTCGTTTGGTCACGAACGAACACCGATCCGCGAGGCGCTTTGAGAGATATCGGCCCATACGGTTTCCCCTGGACGGGAATTGCGCGCGGGGGTGGCCTTGAGTGTGGCTATGGGCTGGGCTGGCACGTGTGTTGCGGGCATCGTTGGTATGGGGAGAGTAGCGACTACGGCGCATCTCTTGATCCGATCAGCGGTGCTGGCCGTTGGGATGGCTGTCCTGCATGCGGGTGCGCCGAGCGCGGTAGAGGGCGATACCTTCGACTGCCCGGGGGTGATTCCTTGCTCCGGTAGAGGCATTTGCGTTGCCCAGGATGTCTGCGAGTGTTTTCCCGGATGGACCGACTCTCCCGACTGTTCCACTTTCGACTGCCACATACTCAACGACTGCAACGGCAAAGGCACATGCGTCAATGCGAATACCTGCACGTGCTACAAGCATTGGGAGAACGTGGATTGCAGTGTCTTCAACTGTGATGAGCTGGGCAGCTGCAACGGACACGGTGTGTGCACCTATGCTCACCAATGCACCTGTGATGATCACTGGGATGACAGTGCGGACTGTTCTCAATTCGATTGCCACGATCTGAGCGACTGCGGCGGACACGGTATGTGCACGGGCCCGAATACCTGTACTTGCGATCCGGGTTGGGGCGGTGCCGATTGCTCCAGCCCGGCGCCGACGGGATCGGCGACTGCCACCTCCACCGCGACCGATACCCCTACCGCGATGGGGGCGGATACGCCGACCGCGACATCCACGGCGACACCGACCGATACGCGAACCGCGACGGCGACAGCGACCCCGAGCGACACGCCAACCGCGACGGCGACAGCGGTGCGCGTCCCCGTTGGTGGAAGTTGCGCCGACACGTCGCACTGCAGCGCAGGTCTGGTCTGCATCGGGGGGACTTGTATGAACTCCCCGGCTCCCGCCCCGGCGGCATCGAGTAGAACACTCTTGATCGCATTGGCGATGCTGGCAGCGGTTGCGGGCCTAGCGGTTGCCCGAAGACGATATCCGGATCGGGTACTGTGACGGTCCGGGCTCGAATGCAACCGGCGCGCTACCGATAGCTCGCTCGCTACGTCCCGGAGATCCCTTTTCGATCCCGGCTGCCCTGGAGTTGAGTCGTGGATCCCGACCCGGCCTCGATACCGGAGGCGTTCGGTTCCGAAGATCCGGTAGGTCACGGGGGACGTTGCTAGTTTGCTAGTTTTCTCTGATACGACGCCACGCTCGCCCGCGAGATTCCTAGATAGCGCGCCACCTCGACCGGGCGTATACGATTCTTCACAACCGCCAGCTCCACCAGCTTCCTACGCGCATGGGTCACCTCGCTGCGTCGGACTTTCCCCCGCAGGTCATCTACACTGATGCCACACGTATCAACCACTCGGTCGGCCAACGCTTCCAGTTGCTCTTCGGCCCCTATCGTCGCCTCCTCGTATTCCAGATCGGCGTCCCCCTTCACCCGCTCGGCCACACGATTCGCGAACTTCTTGTCGCCAAGAACCTGACCCCCGAGCCACAGGTTCTTCGGTCGCCGCGCCTGTGATCGCGGTCTAATCCGAGATCGACGATTCCCGGTCGA
Organism: Gammaproteobacteria bacterium; assembly: GCA_021774015.1. GTDB lineage: Bacteria > Pseudomonadota > Gammaproteobacteria > Coxiellales > Coxiellaceae > JAJFJO01. Next base: position 27 of record JAJFJO010000014.1, on the reverse strand, counting down.
ACCGCAGAGATCCGGCCTCTCGCCCTC
>JAJFJO010000130.1 GCA_021774015.1 Gammaproteobacteria bacterium | reverse complement strand
TCCTGGCGGCATTGCTGAGATTGGTCCAAGTGCTTTTGAGGGCTGCAACAGCTTAGGATCAGTAATTATTCCTGACGGCATTATCAAGATTGGTAAGTATGCTTTTAAAGGTGCCAGCTTAGAGTCAGTAAGTCTTCCTGGTGGCATTATAGAAATTGCTCAAGAAGTTTTTAGTAAATGCATCAGGTTAGAATCAGTGACTATCCCTGACAGCGTTACCGAAATAGGATGCTCCGCTTTTTCTGGCTGCGTTAGATTAGAGTCAGTGAATATTTCTGAGAACGTTATTAAGATTGGAGATTATGCTTTTTCTCGCTGCTCCAGTTTAGAAGCAGTGACTATTCCTAGCCGTGTTACCGAGATTGGCATGGGCGCTTTTGATGGCTGTAGCAAATTAAAATCGGTGATTATACCTGACGGTGTTAGCGAGATTCGTATGCTCGTTTTTCAAGGCTGCAGTAAATTAAAATCGGTAATTATTCCTGACAGTGTTACCCAGTTTGGTGCAGCGGCTTTCGAAGGCTGCACCTGCCTAGAGCTAATAACTGTTCCTAATGGTGTTGTCGAGATTGGTAGGAGCGCTTTTTCTCGCTGTACCAGCTTAGAATCAATAATTATTCCTAATGGTGTTACCGAAATTTGTGATAACACTTTTTATGGCTGCAGCGGCTTAGAGTCAGTGGTTATTCCTGATGGCATTACTGAGATAGGTGGGGGAGCTTTTTCTAATTGCACCGGTTTAGAGTCGGTGATAATTCCTAGTGGTGTTGTTAAAATTGGGGTGCGCACTTTTTCTCGCTGTACCAGCTTAGAGTTGGTGACTATTCCTGACGGCGTTGCTAAGATTGGACGAAACGCTTTTGAAGACTGCACTGGCTTAAAAAAAGTGGTTATTCCTGCTACCATTACTGAAATTGGTCAGGCCGTTTTTAAAAATTGCTGTGGATTAGGTTCCATTTACACCAAGGAAGCAGACGTAGAGATAGTTAGAGGTTTGTTACCAGTTGTCTTGAAGAGAAAAGTTAAACCACTCCAGCCGCTAGTTAAAGCTGCCATCAAAGAAGGAGGCGGCGCAGCTATGCCTGCAGATGCCGCTGCTGCAGTACCTGCAACCATGCTAGGAGGAATAGCTGTAGGTGATGGTGCAGGAAGCGGCGGTGTGACTGCCCGAATTGAAGGGCTTTTTGCTGCTGGCGCAACCGTACAAAACTCTGATCCAGCTAGTCTTAGGGCAGCGGTAAAACGTCCTCTTGAAGAGGATGCTTCTGGCTGCGCAGCTGCAGCAGCCACTGCCGAGGATGAATCAAGATCTGACAGACAGCCGCCGTCAAAGTCTTCACGCACCTGATATGGAGCTATTCTAAAAGTATGTGTCTGTCCATGCCTAATTCTTGATGTTAAAAAAACTAATATCCTACTTGTGTTGCAACTACACTTACCTTAACACCAAACTCAACATTCAAGATAGGTTTTAAGCTTGGCACCTGATTTTTTTGCTCGTTTCATTTGTTGGGCGTGTCGATAGTAAGTCACTTTAACAAAAGCAAGCTTTATATAAGTCAGCTTGATTTGGCTAGACGGCCGCAGGATTTATTAAACTATTTTTCGGCAATTGCTGTCACCGTATCTCAATCAATTTGCTCAGCAAAAATAAACAATGGGTGTCTATGATTAATGATTTGCGTTAATTCTTCTCGAAATAAGTTCATTTCTAAAGAGATTTCGAGGTTAATTATCTTAGCTTCCTCCAAGAGCAGGTGCTCCGGACAAATCTGAATCCTCAGTTGCGGGTTCATTTGTATTTCTCCCATTGCTAGTATTGACAGGAGCAGCGCCTGTTGCACCACTATCTTCAGCCTTCTCTGAAAGGGAAGTGAATAATCTCGGTCGCTTTAAATCTGATGGGTTGTCATCATGAATATCAGAAAGTAATCTTGTATTTTTGCTTCCAGCAGGAGCAGGGGCTGCACCTGCACCTGCACCTGCACCTGCACCTGCACCTGCACCTGCACCTGCACCTGCACCAGCACCAGCACCTGCACCTTCTGCTGCACCAGCACTTGCGTACAAAGAAGAGGCTGCTTTTGTCAATTTACCCGAAGCTAATCTAGGCGCTAAGATTGCCTCGATTCTTGCCAGTTGGCCTATATTTATTTTCTTTTGCTCAAGTACAAGCTGGCATATCCCCGTGTTTGTCGTGAGCGCGTCAATAAGAGCTTCTCCTGAGGCATTGGAAATATTAATTCCTTGCAGGTCAAGTACTACTATTCCACAGCCAGGAGTTTTAAGTGCATCCGCAATGACTATTAATGCCTTCTCATCAAATTTATTGGCACCGAGAATAAGGTGTGTAAGTGAGGAATTTGTTTTGAGCGCCTCAGCGATTGCTATTATGCCTCTATTACTGATTAGGTTCCCGCTAAGGTCAAGTGTTGTTAGTGTGCGGTTTGCTTTGATTGCGTCAGCAATTATCACTGCATATTTATTATTGATGTTACTGTGACCGAGGGTAATTGTTATAAGTGAGGTGTTTACTTTAAGCGCTTTGGCGATTTCTTTTATATCTTTATGGTCGATTTGATTGCCGTCAAGATAAATTCTCTTAAGAGATGTATTTTTTTGGAGTGCCCATGCAATTGCTTTTATGCTATTGCAGATTTGATTGTCGCTAAGATCAAGTGTTAGTAGTGTGTTATTTTTCTGGAGCGCTCTAGCAAATGAACCTACGCCGACCGCATCAATAACTCCCCCAACACAAGTAAATTTTGTGAGCGTATTACTTTCTCTAACAATCGCTGCTATACCATGAAAGCCGATCTCACTATCACTGCCACCCAAGTTAAGTACTTTAAGCGAATTATTTACTTTGAGTATTTTGGCGATTGCTTTTAGGCTGTAGTCACCCATCATATTATCGAATAAATCAAGTTTTGTTAGTGAATTATTTTCTCTGAGTGCCTCAGTAATTGCTATTGCTTCTTCGTCACCGAAATCATTACTAGACAAATCAAGTTTTGTGAGTGTGCTATTTCTTTTGAGTGCTTCAGCAATTGCTGGTATGATATCTGCAATATCGACTATGTCTATGCTGTCGCCATCAAAACAAAGGTTTTGCCTAAGATGGAGTTTTTTTAGCTGTGATGTCGGGGCAGTAAGCACTGCAACGATGTCTTCTAAGGTTGTTCTTGAGTCTTTTATATCCCAAGAAAATTCAGTGTCAGTTGGTTTGATTCTCATTGCAATCGTTCCTTAAAATTGTGAGTTCTAGTATTAAATTGAGAATAATGTCATGTCAAAGGTAAGCATTCTAAAAAAAGTTTTACAAAAATTGAGCCATTAACCTAAGTTGGAATCATCGTCATACTACCTTTTTAGCAGTCATTTCCCCAGCTAAGAGCATTATCGCATTAGCTATCTCCACTGCCAACCCAAAAATGCTCGGTAATTAATCCAACAGCCCCCCTTGGTAATGATATTAATTCACTTTGCTGGGCTTGGTTAACGTAAATGTGTTGTAAGTCATCGCAGCCATCAACGGCACTGTAACCAATCGTTGTCACACCCACTGGAATACGAAAAGTATCGTCGGGGCTAATGTCTTACTGCGTTACTTGTATTCCATGATGATGCTGGCAAAAGGGATCGGTATTGATGTGTCAGAAATACAATTGCTAGATATAAATGCATTTGCCAATGTACCCAGAAGTGCGTGTTGCAATAGATAAGCATATAAAGACGATACCTATTGTTACTGCTTGAGTGTTTTTATTTTAATCTAACAGCTGCGCTGTTTTATGTGATGACGCTAATAGCTCATGCTGTGAAATAATCCCAACAATGTCGCTGGCTTTTTTGGCGCGAAGGCTGTGTGAGACAAGCACCACGGGAGACTTGTGTTCCTGCATCGTTCTTAAAATCACAGGCCAGGTCGAGTTGGCAGATACAATCACAAAGTTTTTATCAATGAGTTTTTCAATGTCGACATCAGATCGTAAGTAACTCAACTCGCGACGGATAACACCAATGATCTCATCATTTTCATACACAATGGTTCTTTTTGCTGAGGCATGATCCGCTTGTTTTGTTAACCATTCTGATAATGTGCCCAGCTCAACGAGCGTAAAATCTTTATTCATTAAATGACGTGCGCGCCTATTAACTGAAATAGCAGCTTGCAGTCCTTGAGGGACGACATGGCCACGACGAAATAGTTTTAACGTATAAATACTTTCATTGGTAATACGAACGCGCACGGCATAGGTTAGTGCGACAGTAATCATAATTGGTAGAATGTCGGCATAGTCACGAGTTTGTTCAAAGGTCATCGCGATAGCGGTCAACACGGCGCCGGTGCTACCAGCAACCATTGCAGCCATGCCCGCAACAGCAAACAGGGTGGGGTTGATGTTATAACCGGGGAATAAATGCTGAGCAAAAATCGCAAATGCAGAGCCAAGCGCTGCCCCCAAAAATAAGGAAGGAGAAAAAACACCACCCGATGCTCCGGAGCCTAAGGTAAGGCTGGTTGCTAACAGTTTCGCTAAAAATAACAGAATTAAAAACCAGGGATTAGTAATGACATTGCGTAATATGTCTAAGATGGTGGAGTAACCGACACCTTCAATATAATAGTGACCGCCAAAATGCATAAACAAATAAAGCATCACACCTAAAGCAAACATACCTGTCATATGTCGGATGTAAGGATTTTTAAAGGCATTATCAAAACGATCTTCACACCAATAAATGGAATGAATAAATAATGCCGCAGCAGCTCCTAATACAATTCCAAATGGAATAAATAAAATAATGGTGACGGGGTTGAGTGCATGTGCCATTGGCGTTGCTAGGTTAGGCACATCAAACGAAGGTGCTATGCCTAAAAATGCTCGGCTAATGACTGTTGCTGTGACGGTGGCAGTGGCGACGAGTGCAACATTCACAGCACTGAGCGTCACCATCATAAGTTCCATCGCAAATGCTAACCCACCAATAGGGGCATTAAAGGTGGCAGCGATTCCGGCGGCAGCACCTGCAGCAATGAGTACAATTCGTTGTCGTGCCGACATTTTGATGATTTGCCCGAGGGTGGAACCAAAGGCAGCACCGATTTGAATAATGGGACCTTCACGGCCCACTGAACCTCCTGTTCCAATGGAGATGGATGAGGCTATTGCTTTGATCACAGCAACAGCAGGGCGGATTTTACCTTCACGATAATAAATCGCATCCATCACTTCTGGCACACCGTGGCCGCGTGCTTCTTTAGCAAATTTTTGGGTGAGCCAGGTGACAATAACAGCACCGATAACAGGGACAAGGATAATACCTGCACCCCAAATGCTTTTGGCCGCATGTTCGTTAGCATTGAAGATAACACTGAAGGTGCCGTTGAAAGAGAGGTTATGTACGAGGCCGATCATGCCACGAAAGACAATGGCACCGAAACCACCAATAATGCCGACAAGGAAAGCGAGTAGCATCATCCAACTGGTGTTTAAAGGTTGTTGTAACTCTTCTGTTTCTTGGTTCATATTCTTTCAGACAGCTCATAAGGTTTGATTGAAAAAATTGATCAGCGGGGATACTACCAAAGGCTGAGCGATATTGCAGCAATTCCTAGCAGGAATTGCTGAGATGCGGTATTCTTTTATCATTCTAAGGATAGGAGAGGCTACTATGAAACGATGGATCCCGCTTTTCAGTCTAGTTGTGACGTACCTTGCACTATTTATATCCACTTCATTGGCATCTGTGTTGGCAACGCCTTCTTGTCAAAATGTTAACGGGCATGGGAACAATATTCAATGCATCTATAAAGTAATGGGTCAAAAAATAGGCCACCCTCATTCTGATTCAAATTTATACGCCACAACGGATATGCCTTATGCATTATGCTCAAAAGCACAATGTGTTATCACCAAGAGGGCGCCCCGTATGGCGGATTGCCTATGTAAGATTTATGGTTTGCAGCAATCACATCTGAATCATGCATGGATGTCAGCATCAGTAGGCCCTAAGAGTTTCAAAAACAGCGCGCCAGAAAGAACTAAAACAAGTTTGGTGAGTGTCACTTCTAATTTCTCACTAGCAAACACCAAGAATTTAGATAACCCATCGAAAACAACATGTGCTTTCGATGAACCTACCGCCTGGGCAAATTGTTTTGGTATTCGATGTGGTGTTGTCTATATTAAAAGCAACCACCACTTAACACCAAGAGCGATATGCCATTGTCCTATCGTTAAAACTAAGGTGTTTTTGTCGATGGGTCCGAAAGACAGCGGTCAGTGCATTCTTGGTAGCAATAAAATTTGGTCTGCTGCAACAGCACAGCAAGGTAAAAATAATACAACTGTGATGCAGCGTCTGTACAAAACCTATTTTGGGGTGCAGATAAAATAAGAGATATAGCGCATATGAATTATATTAAATCTCAGCCCACTTAATATATGCTGCAGCGATTACATTGAGGTAACGTGTTGAACACTATTACGTAATGCCATATTATTTGCGAGTGTTAGAAAGCCTTAATATCCAGGATCCATGTTTCCCAGGTCAACGAAAGAACGCTCGTGAGCTTGCTTGCGAATCAATTTTCAGTCGCAATAAAAGCCTGCTGAATAGACTCGTCAAAATGTTTAGGAATAGTCTTATCTTTTGCATAAATATATAAAGCCGTTGAGGTCACTGTTTGTGCGCTACTGAGTACGGTCTTTATTAACATCTCAAAAAAGACAGTGAGACTAAACCCAACAGTAATGGTACTAGCACCACCAATAAAAAGTGTGATAATTAAGGGTAATGCTGAGAGGAGCTTTAAAAGGCTAGCGGCACAGCCAAATCGAAATGCAAAATTAATACGTACGGAAGGCCCCCATAGGTCCACTACCAATTGGCTAGAACGTTTGGCTGAGTCTAGCATAGAGTTGTTTTCTAGGGTGATAACGGGTTGTATAAGAGTGGTTGCTGGCAACCAGCGCAAGCCATTTAATACATTATTCACCCATTTCCACTGGATCATGCTGTCATAAAACAGAGTGATCGCTATTCCAACGGTGCTAGAAAAAATATTCCATAATGCTA
>JAJFJO010000129.1 GCA_021774015.1 Gammaproteobacteria bacterium | reverse complement strand
TTGAAGATGTATTGCTGGGAATGTATAGTTTGATTAAAAAATCATATGATAGTTATAAAGATATAGAAGCTATAGAATTTTTTAGTCTTATACAAGAAGAAAAATTCAACAAGAAAATTTTAAAAACTAAAGATTTGATGGCAAAAGGCGCTGCAGAGATAGAAAGCGCTGCAAAGAAATTAAGAGAAAATTTGACTTCAAATTTGATTTCATCAGTGGAGGAGTTGGCAAAAAATTTGAATAGATTTTATCATAAGAAATGTTATTTATTAATTGATGAATATGATGCTCCAATACAATATGCATATGACAAGCCTTGCTATAAGGATATTCTTCAATTTATAAATGATTTTATTGGTGGGGCTTGTAGTGCTGTTGAGATAGAAAATGCGGTTTTTACTGGAATTTTAGAGCTCCCTAGGAATGAATTTGTGCGGAGAAGATTTGCTACATATGATGTTGCCTCTGATCAACGATATGGAGAATATTTTGGATTTAGAGAAGAAGACATAAAAAAATATTTTCAAGAAGGACTGTTAATTCAAGATTTTATTAAAAAGTGTGGAGGCTACCAAGTAGGAAAACAAGGGAGTGCCAAACAAATGAGTCATCAGGTTTTTCCACCAATCAGTGTTTTGAGATGGCAAAATGATTTTAAGGATGGCATATCCTTGTCCGGACCATACTGGGCAAATACAGGTGCTGTGGATGATAGGCTTTTGAGAAAGTTTGTTCAAAATCAAGGTGTTTCTCTTAAATCTACGCTTGCAATGTTGCTTAAAGGTGGAGAAGTAGAGGTCAATTTTCAAGCGGGCGACGTTTTTGAGAGATTTGGAGATAATCAGAAAAGTCGGCAGGAGGATAGTTCTGATCGAATGTTGGTTTTATTGGCTATGTGTGGCTATTTGACAACTAAGTATGATAAAATCCCAGATGGGGATGATCTAACAATGTTACGTATGCCTAACACAGAGGTGCGAGGTCTTTTGGTGGAGTTACAAAAACTCTGTAATTCAAAAAAAACAAGTGAACCAAGTGAACCAAGTGAATCAATATTGCAACCCGATGAGAGTGGTATTTCCCCGAAAAATCAAAGGTAGTGCAAATAAGTAGTATATTTAAGAGGTATATACAAATGTTACTGATAGAAAAGATACCTTTAAAACTAATAAATTTTGATGATGTCAAATTAAATAATTTAGCCCAAAAGCTTCGTTCCTCAGAAGACTCTATGTTAGAAGATTTAATGCGACTTGATGCCGCTACACAGGCAAAATTTGATAATCAAGGGAATTGTTTAGTACATCATGCTGCCGCTTTTGGCAGTGTTGCAGTAATGGAAAGTTTTATTGATCTGAATGCACAGCACTTACTGAAGAATAAAGCAAAGATGCAAGCAGTACATGTGGCTATGCTGCATGGTAGATCTGACTTAATTCAGTTGTTTGAGGCAAATAAGCTATTAAACAGTGCGGTGGAGATAGATGTAGATACAGATGGCGCATTGGAGCATCCTACATCTTTAACCCTAACGCCATTGCATTTTGCAATCCTTTCTGGTGATTCAATTACTGTTGCTGAGCTTGTTTCATTGCAGAAGCGTTCACTGTCATTGAGAATCGAAGGATACGGAAATGTTTTACATTTAGCGGTACTACAAAATAATGCTGAAGTATTGCAAACTTTATTGAAATTAATTACTGATGCTCCAATATTGTTGGCTGAAAATACTGTCCTTGATAATATGGATGTGTTGAGTTATGCAGCAAAGTATAACAGAATTGACTGTATGAGGGTGCTGGTTGAATATGTGCGTACTAATCGTGGGCAGCACTTAGCTGATGATAGTGCTACTGAATTAGCCCCACATTTTTTATTTCAGAGTTTATGTGAAGCTATTTCAAGCGGTTCTGAAGAGGTAGTGCAATATTTGTTAAAGACTGATATTAATTTAGCAAATACATTAAATTTATCGGGGTCGCCTTACCATGGAAAAACTGCGTTACAAGTAGCTGATGATGCATTGCTTAGAGTAAAAGCTGCGAAAAAAGCCGCCTTACAACAAGATTTAGATGATGTTTTACTAAAAAGTGAGTTAGCGCGAATTGATGAGGAAATACGTAAATTTGAAACATTACAGCAAATTGTATCTGCAGCATTGCATATTGGTAACCTGCAGGTACAGCTTACAGGCTTGATGATGTTTTATAAAACAACAGATTCTTGTGATAAGCGCATAGTTAAAGTAATAGATGAGACCTTCTTAGACGTTGAGAATAATCAATCTGTTGATGTGTCATTGTTAAAAGTAAAATTACTGCACTATAAGGATTTTCTTCTTGCAGCTATTAGTGGAAACCCTATCCCTTTTGAAATACCACCTTCAGCAGAAACAGCAGTTCAAATTCGCTATACTGCACTGCCTAATGGCATCAGTGATTTTGCACAAATTATTCGTGGGGAATATTTGTATGTAGATAAAACTCTATTTATTCAAAGGCTATTGAAGGATCAAGAGTTTGGGAAGGTGATTTTACGACCAAGGCGATTTGGGAAATCGCTTAATTTATCATTACTGCGTTACTTTTTTGCACCGCATGTGGCTGGCGTGCCAACTAGTGATTTGTTTAATGGGCGTTATCGCCCACTTGCAATTATGAGTGATAAACCCAGTATGAAGCACCAAGGCAAATACCCAGTAGTGTATTTGAACTTGCGAACAGTCAAGGGTGAGGATTTTATTGCAGTCACCCAAGAAATAAAAATTATTATGAGAGCACTGTATCTTGAGCATGAAATCCCAGGGCATAAATTACTCTCTGATAAAAATACTGCGTTTAAAAATATGATTGATCATACTGAGCAACTATCAGTTTTTGAGTTAAGCCAATCCTTGTATCTGTTAACAGAATACCTACACGTAGTGTATCGCAAACCGTGTTATCTTTTAATTGATGAATATGATACACCCTTGCAGTATGGATATGTGGGTCAATATTATATGAAATTAACCCACTTTATTACTAATTTTCTTGGCAGAGCTTTAAAAGATAACCCGCATGTATCTAATGCAGTATTAACAGGGATTTTACATGTTGCTAAAATAGGGCTGTTTTCCGATATCAATAATTTGGCGGTTTATAGTATTGATTCAGATAAGCGTTATGCAGATGATTTCGGGTTTACACCAAAGGAGATCGGTGATAATTTCCCCCCGGAGCTCTTGTCGGAGGCTTTTATTTCTAATTTTGGGGGTTATCAAATTGGGAAGGTTGCTGCTAATGTGCTATTTTCCCCTCTGAGTGTTTTACAGTACGCAAACGATTTACAAACAAAGCTGCCGATGAGAGAAGCGTATTGGATAGACACAGGTTCTAGTAACACTGATATCATACAGAAGTTGATTCATAACAGCCGTAATGCAACCGAGGCACGCAGCGCATTCTTAAATTTACTGCAAAATCGTTCCTATTCGGTTGAGTTTGAAGAGAAAATTGTACTTGAAGATTTTATTTCATCTGAAATCCCCCCAGAGCAGCACCTACAGAGGCTCTTGATTTTATTAGCTATGAGTGGTTATTTGACTATTGATTACAAAGGGCTGGTAATGAGTGATGCTAAGATAACACCACTGATCATTCCTAATCAAGAAGTATATGCGTATCTAAAAAAACGAGTTGCAAATTGGTTTTCTGATCAAAAAAAACGAGTTGCAAGTTGGGTTTCTGATCAAAAATTCACTTTTGAAAATAAAAATATTGCGAGAATAAAGGGAGCAAAAGCTGAACATGAGAAACACTATGGTCAGTTACAAAAGGATTACCCTGATTTAATACTCCAATGCGCACTAATATGCCAAAAACCAATTTCACTAGAGCAACTATCAGTTATAGCTGGATTACCCATCACCGCTGAGTCTGAGTTTATTCGATACTTGGCAGGTGCCTTTTTTATTGTTGTTAATGTGGCTGATTCATCGGTTTCGTTTGCATGCAATCCAGGCTTTGTTGATTATTTGCAAAAGAAATTACAATCTTCTGAAAATTATTTGCAATTAAGTAAATCTGCGTATGAAGTATTGCAGTCACAATTTAACTTTGTATTATTAGATAGCACTACTTATCAAGATTCACGAAAGAAAGCAGATGGTTTTTTTCAAGTATCACAACATTATATCGCAAGCCATACGCAAGCACCTTCAACATTACCTGATGCATCTGCATTTACCAATAAATATATTCAGCTCATGGAGTATTATTGCTATTATGATCTAAATATTGATTATGCAAATACACTTTATGAGCAATTTGAACGTCACCTAGTTGTTGCTCAATCCAGTGCCCAACCTGCAAAAGAAAATAATGTCTTTAGCGTAGAACATGCTTATATGAAGAGTCTACAAGGTAAAATTCTTTGTAAATATAACGTATTATCTAAAGCGCAAAATTACTTTCAGTTGGCAGAAAAATATTACTCACAGAGTAGTGGTGTCCATGCACTTGAGCAGCGCTTGTTAAATTATATTCGATTCGCAAAATATTATCGGAGTTGCTTTGACTACAGCTCGGCTTCTGAGCAGTATCAACTTGCTGCTAAAATAGCACCAAATCCTAGTGCCTTATATAGTTATATTGCAATTGAAAAGATGATTACTGAGCACGAAGCAACTGGCAAGCTAAATACGAATCATGAACTACTAAAAAATTTAGAGGGTATATTGCAAGACATGGTGGATCGATATTCTGGCCATGTATTACTTGTCAAAGCGTATATCCGCTTTGCATATTTTTGTTCTGTGTTGCAAATGGACTCTGAGTTACTTGATAAATCTAGGCACTATTATGAAATTGCTTTAAAACTGATTGAGATGTTGCATGGTAAAGAACATATTGAATATGCAAAAACATTGACTTTATATCTTGGCACCTTAATTCATTCAATAAATAAACCCAGTTTTAATCTTAACAAGATTGAAGACATTATTGGTCGGCATTACCAGCTATCTGATAAGCCACAGCAAGCAACCAATATCATTTACTTTGCTTTTTATCAGTTACAAGCTAGAGTGAATATGCAAACAACTATCGATCTTGATAAATCAGCACTTAGTTTGCGCAGAATTATTACACTGCTAGAATATCGACAATATACCCAAGAAAACCTTACTCTTATACATAATATTTCAAAGTATCGTTATTACCTTGCTTTTGTTGTTGAATTAAAAGGTGACAACAATTCTGCTGAGACCCTTTATCAATCTGTTGTAGATGCGGCAGGAACGAGGCAATCCATTTGGAGTTTGCGAGCTAGAAATAAATTAGCTTACATGGCAATACATAGAGGTGATTTTGGTGCTGCCGAGGATCAACTCTCTTTTTGCCTTAAGGATCAAACAGATTCAACGGGATTGTCCGGTGAAGCACTGGAACATTTAATGTTACAATTTAATGATATGGTGTGCAAAGTTTTTCGCAATAAAGTTTCAGATCCACAAGATGAAATGTATGATTGGTTAGATAGTCTTTCGCAATTTACATTAGAGAAAAATGATAGCTATATTGATTCTCTGGAATTGGCAGAACTTGCTTTTAGGTTAAGCAAACTTTGTTTATTTTTAGGGTTGACGAATACAGCCGGTTTATATACGTTGAAAGCGACAGAATTTGCCAGGCAATTTTTTGATACGAAGAGTGATTTATCCAATACTCAAAACCCATTACTTGGGCGCTATGGATTTGTTGATGCTTATGTGCGGATATCGCAAACCTCAGTTACAAAGGCCTACCAGGCCTTTTCAACACTGATGGTGCTATTTGAGAAATTTAACTGGCAGTCACATCCAGATTATTTTCACGGTCTGTACTATTTGGCATTAACTCAATATCTTAATGGTGAGCTGCAAAAGCATATCCCTTTTGTAGAAAAATCGAAAATACCCAGTACAAATTTCCTGCCAATTATGGAGTTATTAGATAAGTTAATTGCACATTATGATAGCCAACCAGACACAAATTATATTATTCGTAAGGCAGATATATATTTATTGGCAGCTAAAGTATGTTACTTAAAAGAAAAACCTGATAGTGCACTATTCTATTTAGAGAAAGCAAAGCAATATTTTAAGAGCTGTCATATCCTAGACTTAAAGAAACCAGAGATTTATTCTTTAAAAGCCCACATCACATACAAATTTTCATCAACCGCCACGCTTGAAGGAGTGCTTGATAAGCTTGCGAAATTTGAATTATCAGAGGGTAATGATTTATTGAGTCAAATGGTAAGACGTCTATCTTCTTCAGAACATAATTTTATACAATTAATGAGTACAGAAGATTTGCGAGGCCAACTGACGGTCTATGATCAAGCTTTCAAGAAAGAAGGACGTGTGTTATTTGGCTTAGAAGTTAGAATAAAAAATAACTTGAATGATTTGATTTTAGATTTAGAGAAGCGTCGTGATGATATTGATAATAAAGACCCATTTAAATTACTGAATACATTATCACCATTGATTACTTTGCATCTGCTAATGGATCAGTTTGAGCAAGCTCTATCCTTGCTTGAGGAGTATGAAAAAGGGTTGGTTCTATGCTGGGGCAGGTGCCATGAACAACCTGATCGTGCTGGCAAACAAGATGATAGCCTTGAAGTGCCTAAAGATGAGCGGAAAATTTTACTCAACTTGATTTATTGCATTGAAATTTTACCAACTCAGTTAGCTGATTTTGTTGAGGTGACAAAATCAGCTTTTGAGGCAATTCCATTTACACTAAAGATTATGGGTAGATTAAAACATATACAGCTGGCGAATTTAGCTAACTGTTATATGTTGCAAGCACTGAAGGATCACAGGGCTCATCCCGTAACATCAAGAGATTACTATACTCGCAGTAGAGAGTTGTTTGCATCATTATCTGAAGAAAGCAACTCTAATCTTAATTTAATTTTATACGCTCAGTGTTTATTTGCTTATGGTGATGATGAAGATGTTATTGCCTTATTGTTTTCTGATGACAGGAAAATTGAACAATTTAAATCAAACCAGCAGCTTTTAGTATACAGTCGTATGGAGCGAATATTGCTGGACCCCAGCCTTAAAGCAGTGCTAGATTTTATGGGTAATCATTTCTATATCGATGCTGCGATCTATGGGTGCTATTTGGCATTTTTATGCTTACAAAGGCAAAAAATGAAGATGAATGAAAATGCTCAATCATCTTCTGCGGTAGATATCAGTCAAATTGATAGCAGGCTTGACATCGCATATAACCAATTCAAAGTACTTGTTTTAAGTAAAAGAGGTCAGCCAGATGATATTGTGCCACCTGAGTCTCAATTTGTGGATTTATATTTGCTGGGTTGTGTCGAAGCTTATTTGAATAAACCTACTGCCAACCAGCATTTCTTAGATAGTATTGCTGCCTATAAAAAAGCTAATCCACCGGTGAATAAGCGTATATCATCTGAGCGATTAAGCTTATTGCCGCCTGAAATCAAGCGTCGGAATCGTTTATTTGTCATCCCAAGATCTAGAAAAGATCTTGGTAGTACGACACTGGGTAGTAGTGTGGGATTGATAAATTCAATGCTTGATGAAGAGACAACTTCTTCGTCACAACCTAGTGCACTGGTTGGAGAAATTCCTGAAGTTGATCTCAATACAATTAGAGTGAATTTTTCAGAGATTATTCAGTCAACATTTATTGCAAGTAAAGATGAGTGGATTGTATTTAG
>JAJFJO010000128.1 GCA_021774015.1 Gammaproteobacteria bacterium | reverse complement strand
AATTGTGCGTAGAGTGTTTGGCTACTTTGGTTAATAATGCAAACGTGCATATGCTCTCTAATAATAGGCGCTGTGTAAGCAGTGCTGCAATACAACGCAGCTAAAACTATTGAAATAACCAATGGTTGTGTGACTTTCATGATGTTGCCCTATGTACTCCACTGACTTGATTATAGTACAGTAGAATCAAATTGTTGGGGCTTTATTCTTTTAGCCTGTCACTATTGAGGTATATTAAGAATAGGCGCGTGTCATCCCGGGAACGAGCGCGAGCGAGTTATCCGGGATCCATGGATCCTGGATATTTAAGACTTTCTAACACTCGCAAGCTCGTGAAGAAAATCTAAATTCCAGGATGACGTTCTCGAGAGCTTGCGCTCGTTTTCGGGATGATGATATAAAAGTTATTTTAGCTTGTCTCTCAATAGGTCATTCACCTGCTGCGGGTTGGCCTTGCCTTTGGTAGCCTTCATCACTTGCCCGACAAAAAACGCAAATAACTTTTCTTTTCCTGAGCGGTATTGTTCTAACTGCGATGGATTGCTAGCGATAATGTCATCAACTATTGATTCAATAGCGCTGGTATCCGTAATTTGTTGCAAGCCTTGTTGTTCGATAATCTCATCGGCACTGCCTTCTTGATTCCACATTGCTTCGAGCACTTGGCGCGCAATCGTATTGGAAATGGTTTTGTCAGTAACACGTTGTAATAACATCCCCAATGCTTCTGCGCTCACTGGTGAGTCGGTTATTTCAAGAGCATGTTTATTGAGTAGTGCAGACAGCTCACCATTAATCCAGTTAGCAACTATTTTTTGAGAAGTATCAGCAGAGTGTTTTAAAGTTGTTTCAAAGTAAATGGCGGTATTAACATCGGCAGTTAATTTGCTCGCATCATAAGCGCTTAATTGATATTCAGATTCAAAGCGCGCACGTTTTTCCCAAGGAAGTTCAGGCAGTGAGTTGCGTGCCTCATTAATCATTGATTCATCAATACCAATAGGTAGTAAATCTGGGTCAGGGAAATAACGATAATCATTAGCTTCTTCTTTGCTGCGCATGGAGCGTGTGACATCTTTATTTGCATCATATAAACGTGTTTCTTGAACAACCGTTCCGCCATCTTCTAAAATATGCGTTTGACGATCAATTTCATATTCAATTGCACGTTCAATAAAGCGAAATGAGTTCAAGTTTTTTATCTCAGCGCGCGTGCCAAATTTTTCTTGCCCCTTTGGGCGTAGTGAAATGTTGACATCACATCGAAATGAGCCTTCTTGCATATTGGCATCGCTAATATTTAGATAACGCACTAATGTATGCAGCGTTTTTAAATAAGCAACAACTTCTTTAGCTGAACGCAAGTCGGGTTCAGAAACAACTTCTAGCAATGGTGTTCCAGCGCGATTCAAATCGATGCCGGATGCGTTGGACATTTCATCGTGCAGTGATTTACCGGCATCTTCTTCTAAGTGTGCACGTGTAATGCCAATGCGTTTTGTGTTGCCATCGTCAATAATAATGTCAAGATAACCTCTGCCAACGATAGGGTGTTCGAGTTGACTGATTTGATAGCCTTTAGGTAAGTCGGGGTAAAAATAATTTTTGCGTGCAAAAATAGAATGTGTATCAATGTCTGCATTAATACTCAGACCAAATCGAATCGCCAATTTAACCACTTCTTCATTTAAAACAGGCAACACGCCAGGCAAGCCAAGATCAATGGCGCAGGCTTGGGTGTTAGGGTCAGCACCAAATACTGTTGATGCTCCTGAAAATATTTTTGATTGAGTAGATAGTTGTGTATGTACTTCTAAACCAATAACCGGTTCCCATTCCATTTTTATATCGCCTTTTTAATAGTTTGCTGGTGTTTTTTTATGCCAGTCCGTCGTTTGTTGAAACTGATGCGCCACATTCAATAATCGTGCTTCATCAAAATGTGTTGTAATCAGCTGCATGCCTATTGGCAATCCATCAGGGCTAAAGCCGGCGGGCAGCGATATTCCGGGCAAGCCAGCTAAATTAACGGCAATCGTATAAATATCGGATAAATACATCGCAACTGGGTCGGAGGTTTTCTCACCAATTTTAAATGCAGGTGTTGGTGTCACGGGTGTTAAGATAACATCCACCTCTTTAAAAGCTGCTAAAAAATCATCGCGAATTAAGCGACGGATTTTTTGTGCGCGAGAATAATACGCATCATAATAGCCAGCCGATAATACATAAGTGCCGATTAGAATGCGGCGCTTAACTTCTAGCCCAAAACCTTCACTACGTGAACGTTTGTAAAGGTCGTCTAAATTTTCTGGGTTTTCACAGCGATAACCATAGCGTACGCCATCATAGCGTGCCAAATTGGATGATGCTTCTGCAGGTGCCAGCACATAATAAGCTGACGTGGCTAGCTCGGTGTTAGGCAGTGTGATTTCTTTAAAAGTCACGCCACGTGATTCATATACTTTAATCGCTTCTTGTAGCGCCTTTTCAACATGTGTATCCAAACCCTGATTAAAATATTCTTTCGGTAAGCCAATGGTAAGGCCCTTAATATCGTCGTTCAGTGTTGCGGTGTAATCAGGTACATCTTGGTTGATGCTAGTTGAATCATGTTTATCGTGACCCGCCATCGCGTTGAGTAGTATTGCCGTATCTTCAGCCGTTTGTGCCATAGGCCCACCTTGATCTAGGCTAGATGCAAAGGCGACCATGCCATAACGAGAAACGCGGCCGTAGGTAGGTTTTAATCCAGTGATGCCGCATAGGGCAGCAGGTTGGCGGATGGAGCCGCCAGTATCGGTACCTGTTGCGCCCGGCACCAAACGTGCTGCAACGGCAGCAGCAGATCCTCCAGAAGAACCACCGGGAATACAGTCTGTATTCCAAGGGTTTTTAACGGGGCCGTAAAAACTATTTTCATTGGATGACCCCATAGCAAATTCATCCATATTAGTCTTGCCTAATAATACAACGCCTGCTTTTTGCAGTTGCTTAACAACAGTTGCATTATAAGGCGAGATAAAATTATCCAACATTTTTGAACCACAAGAGGTTTTAATATTTTTTGTACAAAAAATATCTTTATGGGCAAAAGGAATGCCCGTTAAAGGGCCGGCTTCAGCATTTTTAATAGCAAGGTCTGCCTCGCGAGCTGCATCCATGGCTGTCTCTTCAGTAATAGTAATAAAGCTATTTAAATCGCCATCAAATTTTTTAATGCGGTGTAGGTAGTGTTCTGTTAACTCAACGCTCGATAGGTTGCGATCTTTTAGGTCGCGAGCGAGTTCTGCAATGGTTTTATGGTGCATAGGTAACTCTCTTTATTTCGTTTCTATCACTTTAGGGACAATGTACAAACCCGCAGCTGTATTGGGAGCAATGGCTTGAAATGCTTCATGTTGGTCTATTTCAGTTACGCGATCTTCGCGCAGTGGTTGGTTGGCATCCAGGGGGTGTGCCATAGGTTGAATGTCGCTGATGTCGATCGCACTCATCCGCTTAACCAGTTCTAGTGTGTTATCAAGGTTTTGCTGTAGTTGTGACTGTTCTATGGGTGATACATTCAGCTTGGCAAGCTGAGCGATATTGGTGATATCTTCCGAGGTGAGGCTCATTTGTTCGTTCCCTTGGCAGTTAGTAGGCATTCGGTGGAATCAAGTGGTTAATTATGCTGAGTAGGGGAGAGTGCGTCAATTTAATATTTTTTTAATAAAAGGTTGATACAATGTGATTTGACCCAGTAGTGGATTAAAGATGGGTAGCGAGGTGTGTTTAGTATGGCGTTTGATATGTCATGGCTTGAGGGTCTTCTTCGTGAGCACGGATCAGGCGGTTCTAACTCTAATCCGAAGCTAGGTGAATTTGTTGAAGGGTTGAGAGAAATTGTATCTCAAGCTCTCGCGGTGCCAGCCAGCGCTGGGGGTAAAGAGGAAGATATGGGTGATGCAAGTGCCGGTGCTGCAGCCGCAGCCGCTGCAGGTGCCACCTAGCATGATGAGCCACACGGTGAACTCGAGAATCAGGAATGGATGTTAAAATTAGCTCAGTTGCTGTGGGAGCATCGAGATATTTCAACGATTGGTCGAAAAGTTGTTGCTTTGCAAAGAGAACATCCTAAAGCAGCTTCTTTTTTTGGTGGAGTTGCTAATGTTTTTCGGCCTGACCCTGTAGAGCAGAGCCCGCTTTACAAGAAACTTGTCGCTGATTTTCCTATAGCTGATTTTTTTTCAAAGGAGTTGGGAAGGTGTGAGCACCCGCCGAGTGAATATTCTGATGCAGCTTATCTTCCCAATGAGATTGTGACCTCTTCTGCTCAAGTTAGATTTGAGTTTCTAGGGGATTTTACCAGCTGGTTAATGGCGACTAGATGCAAACAGTTGCCCAAAGAAATTTGTTCGCAGTTTTTTTATCTGTGGGAACTTGGACTTGGTTCGGATTGGCCAGCTTGCCAAAAGTGGAGCTCGGGAGAGATCGATTTGCTTTTAAATACATGGGTTGATTTGGAGCTGGAGTACGCGCAGAGAAAGAGGGATGGGGCTGCTGTTGTGTATGAAGATCGGTGTAATGCATGCATTATTCGCGCATTACTTATCCTGAATTTTAAAGGAATGTTGAATGAAAAATACATGACTTTCTTATTGCCAATAGTGATCAATGATGTAGAGAGGTCCTTTGAGATTGCGCCTTTCTTTAAGATTGTGCTTCAGCTTTGGATAGATGCTAATGAGCTTGGTTATTTAGATAATATTTACGATAAAATTAAAGATAATAATGCGCTTATTGTGCCATTGGCCCTTCTTGTATCAGATAAATTTCGCCTGGATCAGCGTAGTGATCAGGACAAAAAAGATTGTTTAGAAAGGTTTTTATCTTCAGGAAAGTCGGTTTTTTTAAGTGTTATCGACGTTATCCATGAGCTCGAAAGCTTTTATAAGGAAAGGCCTGCTTTTGATCAGAGAGAAGAGGTATGGTATGGGGGTGAGTTTTTTGTGCATGTGCGTAAGCTTTTAAATGCTGCTTGCATTGAGTATGCTCCAGTGATTTTAACAGCTGTTCGAGCTGTAAAAGAGCTAGTAAGGCGCAATATTATTGTAGGTGATAATGTTCGAAGCCTTGTTCACTTGTTTTTTGACCACCCCGTGCTTGCTTCCATACTAGCAATGGAAGTTCGACGTATTGCAGGACAGCAACCTGATTCTGCAAATGCAGGTGTGGCTGATTCTTCTGTTGCAGCTGAAAAAAAATCTCATTATCCGAATGTTACTCTTGCAGAGTGGCATGAGCTGGATGTTTTCTTAGCGTCTATGCTTTCTTAGCGTCTATGCTTTCTAATCTGTGTTTGTCACCCTCTATGGACGATGTAACCACCGCTGCGGCGGGTAATGGTGGCGCTGCGGCCGGTGGTGATAGTGGTGGTGCTGTAGCGGCTGCTGTAGGCGGTGCTTCGGTTACTTCCGATGTTTCGCAAGGAAGGTATGTGGATGTTGTTATTGAGGAGGTTCATAGACAAAATAGTCAATTACAGGCGATTTTTAGTGATATGGGCAATCCTGTTGAGAGTTTGCTGTTGAATGATCATGCCTCAGTGGAAGGGCCTGTGAGTGCTATTTTTCTGGAAGCCCATAGGCGAGGTGGGCGCCTGACAGGGTCATTAGGTGATCCTTTAGACCCTATTGGGAAAGAGCTACAACGAGTAAAGCAGTCAAGACTTGCCCTGCTATTTGTGTTTGAGCAACTGACAGCTTCAGCTGATGATGCTGAAGTGGTGACTGCTGAAGTGGAAGGATCGCAAAATAGTGCCAAGATTCAGGCTGATATAATAGCAAGATTACGTGAAGTGGGGAGTGCTCGAGTTACATTTTTTCAGCCTGGATTTTTTGCCCCAAGGCTCGTGAATACTATGTTTTCACTACCACAGATTCTTACTCCGGAAGTGCTGAAATTTTACAAAGCTCCGGCACCTGAATCTTCTGATGCTAGCGCCTCCCGAGGCCCTGGTGCGGGTATCTAATTTGCATAACTACCTTCTTGAGTTATTTAGTGTTTGTGTTAGTAGTGGCGCCCAGTTAATTTCGATATATCTCGTGCTCGACGATTCTATAAAATTGGGGTAGAGTAGGCCACTTTATTGCAATACGACCAGAGAGAAGGGCTTATGTTTAAAAAACTACGTGGATTATTTTCAAATGATGTTTCCATTGACCTGGGGACGGCAAATACC
The DNA here is from genome assembly GCA_021774015.1 of Gammaproteobacteria bacterium. GTDB lineage: Bacteria > Pseudomonadota > Gammaproteobacteria > Coxiellales > Coxiellaceae > JAJFJO01. Next base: position 321 of record JAJFJO010000128.1, on the reverse strand, counting down.
CTTATTTATGTGCGAGAGCGTGGTATCGTTTTAAACGAGCCATCTGTCGTTGCACTACGCAAAGATCAGTATTCTGGGCAAAGCCGAGTAGCAGCAGTTGGTGTAGAAGCCAAGCGGATGTTGGGTCGTACACCGGGCAACATCCAAGCAACGCGCCCCCTTAAGGATGGTGTGATCGCTGATTTCCATATAACAGAGAAAATGCTGCAACACTTTATACATAAGGTTCATGAAACAAGATTCTTTCGCCCGAGTCCTCGCGTTTTGGTCTGTGTGCCCTGTGGTTCAACTCAGGTTGAGCGTCGTGCGATCAAAGAGTCT
>JAJFJO010000127.1 GCA_021774015.1 Gammaproteobacteria bacterium | reverse complement strand
AACTAACAACTAATCTATCCCCATAACACCATGACGAATATGATTAATCTCATCACGAACTTTTCCCGCCTCCTCAAATTCGAGGTTTTTAGCGTGTTCCAGCATGGTTTTCTCTAGCTTAGCGATATGCTTAGCCAGCTGCTTTGGTGACATAGCATTGTACTCTGCTGCGTCTTCCGCCACTATTTGCGCCCGAAGAAAACCACCAGCGGTTGCCTCACCCTCCTCCGCAGACTCAATAATATCACGCACTGCCTTCTGGATACCTTTAGGCGTAATATTATGCGCTTTATTATAGGCCACTTGTTTATCACGACGCCGATCCGTTTCATCAATAGCGCGCTGCATAGAGCCCGTTATTTTATCTGCATATAAAATCGCCTTACCATTTAAATTACGTGCCGCGCGCCCTATAGTTTGTATTAGTGAACGATCTGAACGTAAAAACCCTTCTTTATCGGCATCCAAAATGGCGACCAAAGATACTTCAGGAAGATCCAGACCTTCACGTAATAAATTAATCCCCACCAATATATCAAATGTACCCAAACGTAAATCCCGAAGAATTTCAACACGTTCAACCGTATCAATATCTGAGTGCAGATAACGCACACGCAGACCATGCTCCGCCAAATACTCCGTTAAGTCTTCCGCCATGCGCTTAGTGAGCGTAGTAACTAAAACGCGTTCATTCACTGCAACTCGCTTACGCGCCTCTGAAAGCAAGTCATCCACCTGCGTTGATGCCGGCCGAATTTCAATAGTAGGGTCAATTAATCCTGTCGGTCGCACGACCAATTCAACCACATTATCCGTATGTTCTTTTTCATAGTTGCCTGGCGTAGCCGACACAAAAACCATCTGCGGTGCCAATCGTTCAAATTCATCAAAGCGCAGCGGGCGATTATCCAAAGCACAGGGCAAACGAAAACCATACTCTACTAACGTTTCCTTACGTGAACGATCGCCTTTATACATGGCACCTATTTGTGGCACCGTTACATGAGACTCATCGATAAACATCACCGTATCGGCAGGTAAATATTCAATAAGCGTTGGTGGCGCCTCACCTTGCTCTCTACCCGATAAATAACGAGAATAATTTTCAATACCCGAACAATAGCCCAACTCCAACATCATTTCGATATCAAATTTCACGCGTTCAGACAAGCGTTGGTGTTCCAATAATTTATTAGCCTCTGATAATTCCCCTAAACGCACTCTGAGCTCTTCTTTAATCTCATCAATCATATCTAATATTTTTTGACGCGGGGTCACGTAATGGGTTTTCGGGAAGATAGTGACTCGCGGCATTTTTTTAATAACTTTATTGGTTAACGGATCAATAACGCTAATATTTTCCACTTCATCATCAAATAGTTCAATTCGAATTGCCTCACGTTCTTCATCTGCAGGAAATACATCAATAACATCTCCACGAACACGATACGTTGCACGATATAATTCAACATCGTTACGCGAATATTGCATTTCAGCAAGTCGGCGTAAAATAGTGCGCTGATTGATTTTTTCACCACGGCTAATATGCAGCACCATACTTAAATATTGTTTTGGATCACCCAAACCATAAATCGCAGATACGCTTGCTACAATAATCGTGTCGCGTCGCTCCAAAATTGCCTTGGTGGCTGACAATCGCATTTGCTCTATTTGATCATTGATCGACGCATCTTTTTCAATAAAGGTATCGCTGGAAGGGACATAAGCTTCGGGTTGATAGTAATCATAATAAGACACAAAATATTCAACGGCATTATGCGGAAAAAATTCTTTTAACTCAGAGTAAAGTTGCGCAGCGAGGGTTTTATTCGGTGCCATCACAATGGCTGGCCGTTGAATCTCCTGAATCACATTTGCCACAGTAAAGGTTTTACCAGAACCAGTAACACCAAGCATGGTTTGATACGCCAAACCATCATTGATGCCCTCAACTAAAGACGAAATTGCCTCAGGCTGGTCACCATTAGGCTTAAAAGGGGATTTGAGCTGAAAACCAAGGTCTGACATGCTAATTCGTTCTATTATCTAAAGCAGCTATATTATCATAACCTCACTAGAAAACAGCAAGTATCTCTTGGAGATTACACTCTCTCAACAGAAACACACATGTCTAGAGTATTTTCTCGATGTAAGCCTTTAATTCTGAAAGAGCAGAATGAGGTGATGGAGCCCTAAACATAATCCTCAAGCTAAATAATTATATTGCGCAATAAACTACCTGAAAACAAACCTCAACCCCTTTGTCTTGAGAGCAATCTATGGCATTATCCCTTATTGTTATAGCGCCATGGACATCTTATGCAAAACACCATCGCAATCTTTGCCGGTATCGGCGTTTTATCCCTTTTTTGCCAGTGGATCTCTTGGCGTGTTCGACTCCCCGCCATTGTATTTCTTTTGCTGAGCGGCATTTTAGCTGGCCCTGTTTCTGGCTGGATCAACCCCTCTCAGATTTTTGGCAGCCTTCTAACCCCCATGATCGCCCTATCCGTTGCGATTATTTTATTTGAAGGAGGCTTAACGCTAAATTTCGATGATATTCGTGAGCAAGCCACCGTTCTTAGAAACTTACTCACTATTGGCGTACTCATTACCGCAGCTTTAATCACGCTGTTTGCTCACACCATATTGCATATTAGTTGGGAAATTGCTGCCCTGCTTGGAGCCATTACAACTGTAACTGGCCCCACTGTAATCGCTCCATTATTACGCACGGTGAAACCCAACAAACAGATTGCCAATATACTGCGCTGGGAGGGTATTGTTATTGATCCGATTGGCGCGATTCTTGCTATCTTGGTATTTCGTTTTATTTCAATTATCCATGGTAGTGAAACCTGGTGGCATACGATCTCCTTATTTGCACTTGAAATTACTGTGGGCATTAGTTTTGGCGTTCTTACAGGTTATCTACTTGGGATTAGTTTCAGACGACACTGGCTCCCCAACTACTTACACAGTGCTGCAGCATTAATTATAGTTATCGCACTCTATGCTATTACGAACATTGTTGATGATGGCACTGGATTATTAGCTGTCACTATCATGGGTGTATCCATGGCAAACATGAAAAACGTATCAGTAGAAGAAGTGCTCGGGTTTAAAAGTAGCTTAAGTATTTTATTAATATCAGGACTTTTTATTTTACTCGCCGCACAAATTAATTTCACGCATGCTACAGGCTTACTTTATGAAGCTATAATACTATTAATACTCATTCAGTTTGTTGTAAGGCCTTTGAATGTTTTTACATGCACTACAGGTTCAAGCTTAACCTGGCAAGAACGCGTTATGTTGGCATGGATAGCCCCACGCGGCATTATCGCTGCGGCTGTTTCAGCGCTGTTTGCCATCCGCCTTAAGAAACTTGGGCTAGCAAATGCAGAAGCATTAGTGTTGATTACGTTTTTTATTATTATAGGAACCGTCACATTCCAAAGTTTAACAGCAGGTTTTGTGGCGCGGCGCCTGGGTGTACAGGCAACCGACAGCCAAGAAAATACGCATTAGAGTGGATGATATTAGGCCAACTTACTCGTGTGCGCGCTTCTAAATCTAGAGCGCGCCAATTACCCCTCCAGCTCTTCCCAGCGCTGGTAGGCAACATTCAGTTGCTGCTCAAACTCAGATAACTGTTGTGTCACCTTCACCACGTCATCAGTCGACTGCTGATAAAAGTCAGAGGGTGCCATCATAGTATGCAGTTCATCAATTTGTGCTTCTAATTTTGCAATTGTATCCGGTAACGCATCTAACTCACGTTGATCGTTATAACTCAATTTTTTAACTGCCTTAGGCGTCTGATCTGAAATTGGTGTGTGTTGTTGTGAGCTTGTTTTTACCACAGCAGATTGCTGCTTTATCTGCCGCTGCCAATCATCATAATTACCGACATATTCTCCAACTCTACCCCCACCTTCCAACACCAACGTACTTGTAACAATATTATTTAAAAATGCACGATCATGAGTCACTAATAACAATGTTCCTTGGTATTGAGTTAATTGCTCTTCCAATAACTCCAACGTTTCCATATCAAGATCATTGGTCGGCTCATCCATCACCAAAATATTTGATGGTTTGGCTAAATGCATCGCCAATAATAAACGATTTCGCTCACCACCCGACAATGCTTTAATCGGCGCTCTTGCGCGCTGTGGAGAAAACAAAAAATCTTGCAAATAGCTGATGACATGGCGTGGCTTGCCATTGATCATCACCATATCGCTGCCACCCGCCACTAGATCTTGTGGTGTTTTACTATTATCTAAATCTTCGCGATACTG
>JAJFJO010000126.1 GCA_021774015.1 Gammaproteobacteria bacterium | reverse complement strand
CTTCTAGTTCATCCGCTGCTCGCGATGAATTATCGCCTCGCCTTTCTGCGCTCATTCAAAGATTAGTGCAAGGTGCTAGTTCAATCAAATATTGTAAAGAAAGATCTGATATTATTGGTCGATATCAGAAGTGTTTTAATCTTTTAATTGAAAAACATAAAGATTTATGTTGGTATGATATTGTACTAGATCAAGAAGGTTTGGATGAAAAAATACCAATACTGCACTTTGCTGTTAAGCATGATATTTTAAGCTTGTTTGAAAGAGAGCTCAATACAGTTCCTAAAGAAAAGTTTGAAACAAAAATAAATGTGAGACTTGAAAAGTTCTCCGATTCTTTACTTTCGCTGCTTCAGCAGGCTGTTATTAAGAAAGTAAAATATGATGAGTTGAGCGGGGACTCAAAGAAAATAGCGCACTCTGATAAAGATAGAACTATTGAAGCGATATATTCTATATTTGAAAAGCATAACTTATTAGACAATATGTTGGAGCAATTGAGCATCCTAGACGACTCATCACCTCGCTCACCCGATGCACCTAAATCAATTCTCCTCAATTTATTCCAATGGAGTATTAGAGAGGAGCAAGCGATGTTTTTTCAAAAAGCTTTGGGGTGGGATGGATGCACTCTCGATGAGAGAGTTGAGAAAGGTTTTGGAACTAGATTGGCAGAACCTCCCTCACCATTGTTTTCCACAAGACAAAGTATAGCCTTTAGGGAAAACCTTCCTGTTCCTTCGGATTATCTAGTACAACAATATCCTTTATCTGCAGTATTTTCAGGTACGAGCAGATTAACGACAAATTTTCCAGGTGGTTTACAAGCTTGCTTTAATTGCATCGTTGAACGTGTCTGTTTATTAGATGATAAATTAAAGAAAATAACAATATTAACGGAAGCTCTTGGTGCGGTGATATATTATTACGTTATAGCTTCAACCAAACATTTTAATCCTAAATTTTATATTGAACAATTGTTACGAAATGAGGCCAACCCAAAAGCAGTCATTAATCAAGTTAATGATTTTACCATAATTGATTTAGCAATTTACTGTGATTCAGAAAAATTATTCCCACAAGGTCTCGTGTCACAGGCTATGAAAGAATTTGACCGCAAAGTAGCATTTTCTTCAGTTCGGGTTAATGATTCTGCAGCGGCTGCTGACGCTCCTGGAGTTGAGAACATTGCTAGTGGTTTAATCACAGCAGCTACGCAAATGACAGAGGTAGGCGGCACACCAAGGCGATCTGCAGAACAAAGTGTGCAGATGGCTGCGATCATACAGATAGATATTGCCGCACTAAAATATACTGCAAATCGAATTGCAGACCCAACACTTAAATCCAGTATGCTAAGCGCCATTGCAACACTGGATACTAAAATAAAAGATTTTAACGCTGATTTAGAAGATGCTAATATTGAACTACCGTTTTTACTAGAGTCGCTTAATGAGATTAGTGGGATAATAGTTGCATCTAGAACGGGCTTAGAACGCAGTGCAGTAGATAATACGTCCAAACGTAGGACATCCAGTATCTTAACAGCTATTGAAACTGCATGCCAAAAATCCGCAACGCAGTTAACTCCAGTAACTCCACCAAAGGTCAAACACCATTGGAAGTCGCATCGCTTGCGTTTAGGTCAAATGCAGTTGCATGGAGCGAGCAATGTTGCTGAACAATTTCACGATGCATTAACAGCTATTAAAACTAAAGGCAGCGAACGTTATTCAGCTAAAAGTGTGTTTATTTGTTATGCACCACCCAATGTAAAAAATGCTCAAGAACAGCACTTGGCTTGGGTGCCTAAGTTTTTAATAGGGCTAAGAGCACATCTTGAGGCTGCGGGGATTTATGCCAAACTGGCTGATAAAGATTTAAAGCCGGGTGAAAACATGTATCGTTATATGCAACAAGCAGAAACGGTTGATTACGTTATTTTAATCGGGACAGAATCATTACTGCATGGACATGAATATGGTGTGTCTGAAGTACGTGAACAATTAACACATATCAAACGTAAGCGGGAGCAGGATCATGAAGAGGGAAAATACACTGTATTGCCTTTATTAATCAGTGGTGAAAATGAGGCAAGCTTTCCGGCAGGATATGATTGGTATACTCAGATCAGGAATTGCAAAACAACGTCAGAAACTTATTTTGACCATATCAGATGGCTGATAGGGGCAATTTATGGAACCACTGACGAAGCATTTACATCGGAATGGGGTGAATTTTTAAGTGCTCTCGATGGAACAACTACATCAGTTGTAACAAAAGGATTAACAAAGAACGGTGTATTAGCTCAGTTAGAAATAGAAGCTATAGCAAAGGCAGAGGAAGAAGCATTGCTAGATGCAGCTGGCTGCATCTCTCTACAACCCAGTTCAATAAGAGTAACTGAAGAAGTAGTGCTAGCTCAAAACACAGGTGGTGCGGCTGGAGATTTTGCCGGGATTGAAAACTCACACCTAGGTAAAAAAGATAAAAGGGCCAGTGAAAATGCAACTCTTTCTAAACCTTTATTAAGCAAGGCTTTTTTTGATTTTTTACAAGAGAATAAAGTGCTATATTCTGACGAGTCATATACAAACTTCGAGGAACACTTTAATAGTCATATTGAAAATCCAGCTGTCCAGGATGCATATCAACAATTTATGGTTATCAATGATTCAGGTGAGGAAACTGCATTTATGAATGCGGTTAGAATTATAGACGATGAATCAGTGCTTCCTAAACCTCTATCTGCTGAATTACAAACACCTCAATATAAAGCTGTTTGCACGGTTGTTACTGAGTTATTAGATTCTATAGCCTCTTATTCAGGTGCTGGTGCAATTGAAGATATTGGAAATGAACTATTAGCGCTGCAAACACAGTTACAGGATTTCTGGAGTCAATCCTTAAGAGTCCAACGTGAAATAAGCAGGCACGTCACACGTGTTTTTAAAACTATAAGAGTAAATGACTATAAATCACTAAGTGTCGATGATGTTAATACAGTAGCCCAAAATTTCTCAGATAGTATATTTATTGGAGCACGGGATGATCATGAGGATCGAAGTACTGAACATGTGAGTTTTCCAT
>JAJFJO010000125.1 GCA_021774015.1 Gammaproteobacteria bacterium | reverse complement strand
GTTCTAGGGCTGCTGCGCCCTGAACTCGAAGCAGCTGTACTTATCGAACCTCCTCCTGATACAGTAGTCAGAGTAGATGGCGAACGGCCCCCTTCAATAGCAGCATAAGCTGGTGGCCAAGCAACAGCACCAGTTTCACCCCCGCCACGCTGGCTCAGGCGACCCATCCAGTCTGAACGTGCTTGCACTATGGCTTGTACTTTAGCCTTGCCAACCCAAACCTGCTTCGGCCTATCATCAGAACCCACTAACGTAATGCATCGAGAACCTGTTACATCTGGCTTGCTATAACTCAATTGCCGTAGAGCTTCAGCCGTATCTAGCACTCTCTGCTTATCTGAAGATTCTTGATGAATATTACCCATAAGATACCTCATACCTCCACCCAAGTTTGCACAAGGACCTGCAATAAACTGAACTATCAACGGCGAATATCCCGTATTAACAATCCATTGGAAAAACCCTCCAAATATACCCAAAAAATCCTCATAAGCACGAGGCGGATTTGGGTTTTGTATAGTCTCACGTGTTTCTCTCTCCATTCCTTCACCAGAGGCGAAACTCACATAAGCAGCCGCCGCCAGCGATAAAAACAATATAGCCCTGGGAATTCTACCTTGATTGCGATTTATCAAAATAGATGTATATTTCAATACAGTGGGAATAAAATCTATAGCTACTTTTGTATAAAATAATTGATTAGAAAGCGCGAAAAAAATTACTCCAATGATATTGGAGGCAAACCAATTTAATTTCATACTTTCCAAACCTTCAGCTGATTTTCTAAAAAACATGGGTAACGATGTAATAGAAAGAACACACAACACCAATTGAGCAAATTTCACAAAAAAAGGAACCAAAGATGAAGTACGAACTGCTGAGTACTGAGAAAAACCACTGTATACCGCTCTAATGATTGCTACTAGCTCTTGCCCTTGACCAGGCAGCTGTTGAATATCAATATGATCGGCAGCTACATCCAATTCAGCTGCCATTTCCCTCAATTGCCTGCTGTATCTTGCAGTTTCATTCCCAAGCGCTGCCTTAAAAAAATCAACTGTGCGCAGCCACATTTCCTTTAATTGCCTCGCAGCTAAAAATGTCGTTGTAACTGATCCTGCTGCACGCGTAGTCAATGTATTTACTAAAAAAGCAGGAATAAACAACACATAATATAAATAAATAAGTTTCGTCTCACTATCAGGCAAACTTCTAAGGGCATCTAATGAGAATTGAAACCCAGCAACCGCTGTTGCTACAGGAAGAATAATACCAGCAGTTGCAGCGGCCCTCTTCCCATGCGTTGAACTACCCCAAACTGCTTTAAAATAAGCCCTTGGATCAGAGACTATTTTTGAGAATGGTGCCTGTGTAAAACCCAAATTATCGCCTACAACCTGAACACCCTCCACTAAAAATTTAACAGCCATTGCAGGGTTCATAACAAAAGAGCAAATAGAATAGAAAATGGCAAACGCGGTCAACCCTTTAGAGCTCCAATTTTTATACATTTCATCTTCACGCACCCCATCAAAAGATAAAATAGAATAAATTGTTGCTGCCAATACCGCATAAGTATACTTCAAAATAAAAATAACAGGACTTTTTTTAAAGCCATGCGTTAAATCAAGCCACTCAAACGAATGGCATGCCCGCTGAAGTGCGATTGGGGATACACTTGCTACAGGCGAACTAGCAGGGTCTGTAGGGAGTACTACGACGACAGCGGCAGGCCCATCATCATCTGAGGAGACTCCTCTTGAAACTTCTGATGAAAACGCCGAACTTGAACCTGAATCTGAATCTGAATCTGAATCTGAAAATCTACTCATAACACCGCCTCTTTGTCTTTTTTCTCAATCTTTTATCATTAATTTGGTCAATCAATATAACGCAAGAAAGACAAACTCCAAAGTGTTTTTTACTGTAATCTATTATTTTTATTATGTTTTTAAGGTTTTCTTAAGGAAAGCTGGTCATTTTTTTGAGTTATGTATTAATCAGGTGCTAAAAGTACACACCGTTAGTTATTGTAAACAAAATTCTCAGACAGACCCCGACAAATAACAGCACCTAGTAGAATAACCGACCAACTCAAATAAAGCCACACGAGGAATAACGGAATGGTCGCCAAGGCACCATAAATAATACGATATGTCGGGTAATAGGTTAAGTATAAAGAAAATAAATATTTAGCTATTTCAAAAAATAAAGTTGTGATAAAACCTGCAATCACTGCGTACCACAATTTTACCTTACAACTCGGCAACACCCAATTAAAAAAAGTAAATGTTACAAATGCTGATACATACGGCAAAATAATTAGTAGTGGTTTCTTGATATACAAGGTCGCTTTGGCACCCGATATCAGGGGCAGCGATGCTAAATAGGAACTCGCCAATAACAACATACCAAAAAACAACGGCGACAATAATAAAATTAACACATAAATAATAAAGGATAAAGCAAAGTGTCGTTGCAGTTTCACATGCCAGATGGCATTGAACGCGCTAACCAAATTATACATCATTAATATAGAGGCAAACGCCAAACCTAACATACTCACCCAACTCAAGCTGCGCGTACTTTGGAGGAAATCATTCATGTGTTTTGCAATTACATTTGCTGATGTGGCGATAAAGTTTTGTAAGATAAAATTTTGTATGGCTACCCCAGTGCCTTTAAATACCGGGAAGAATGAAACAACATAAAAAACGATAATTAAAAACGGCACAATAGATAATAGCGTCGAGTAGGTCAGCGATGCAGCGCGATAAGAACAACCATCTGCAAAAAAACGATTATAGAGATAAGTTACTATCTGCCATCCTTTGCGTAGAGGGTTCATCGCGCATCCTTGTTATTCAAAAATGTAATATACCATAGTAGCGAAGACTTGTGGCCCCACCTCAAACATATGCTAAACTATCTAAAAAAATCGAATCAATCGAATTAAGGGAAATACCTATGACTACCATCACACTGTACCATAATCCACGTTGCTCAAAATCACGCCAAGCACTACAATTATTACAGGAAAACGGCATTGAACCTAACATCATCGAATATTTAAAAACGCCTCCCAATAAAAATGAACTCGAACAACTACTCTCACAACTTGGCCTAACAGCACGCGAGCTTATGCGAAAAAAAGAAGCACCCTACAAAGAGCTTGATTTAAATAACAACAATTTATCCGAGGCAAAACTGATACAAGCCATCATGCACAACCCCATACTTATCGAACGGCCTATTGCATCCAATGGCAAACACGCTATCATTGGTCGCCCACCTGAAAACATATTAGAACTGATTAAATAGGAGCACTCATAATGGATTACGTACTCATCTTATATTACAGCCGCTTTGGTGCAACTGCTGCAATGGCGCAGGAAATCGCGCGTGGAGTTGAATCTGTTGATGGCATTGAGGCACGTGTGCGCACCGTGCCTGCCGTATCAACGACCACTGAAATTACTGAAGATAGCATTCCTAAAGAAGGCCCTCCTTACGCCACCATTGATGACCTAAAAGACTGTTCCGGCTTGGCACTTGGCAGCCCTACTCGTTTTGGTAATATGGCAGCGGCTTTAAAATATTTTCTCGATGGCACGGGTGGTCTTTGGCAATCTGGTGCGCTGATTAATAAACCCGCTGGCTGCTTCACATCAACTTCTAGTTTACATGGCGGCCAAGAAACCACACCATTATCGATGATGTTTCCGCTCATACATCATGGCGCTGTGATTGTTGGGGTTCCCTTTAGCGAAACTGCATTATTTGAAACAGCGACCGGCGGCACACCTTACGGACCTAGCCATATGTCAGGACCTAACAGCGACTGGGCGATGAGCGATCATGAAAAACAAGTGTGTCATACTCTCGGTAAACGCATTGCAAACATGGCGCTTAAATTAAAGTGAGTTTTAACACCATGTCTTCAAGCAAGATGACTCCACAAGAATTATACCAAGTTCAGTTAAGCGAACACATTCTATCACCCAACCCCATTCAACAAGAAGTGATAGGTATTTTTGATGTAATTTATCATGATTTAGTCGAGCGACAAAAAGTAC
>JAJFJO010000124.1 GCA_021774015.1 Gammaproteobacteria bacterium | reverse complement strand
GAACCTTATCTTGTTAAGGCAAAACTACAAATGCACTGCTCTTTTTTACAGGATGCCAAAGCTACAGTTAAAATTATTCTTGCAAAGAATCCGGAAAATACCGCAGTTATGGCGCTAGCTAGGGAAATTGATGAGGCTATTATGGAGGAATCAGCGTTTCCAGCACGCAGGTTGGGTGGAGGGCCCTAGAAAGGTAGTTTTTTGCCTCACATGACGCGACTATTGAGATATAACAACTTAATTTGCTTCATTCGTGTCATTGTGTTCGTATTTAATCTATAAAACGCGTTCAACTGTGCTTTCCAGGTTGAAGTAAGTGTAGTGCATAGTAAGTGGAGGACGCAACAATAAGAGACCTGGGGACTGAATCTGCTCAGCTTATTCTATAAATAAAGTTGCTTTAAGAAAGTTATTGCCCGGATAATTTCTATTTCTCCAATCTTTCTTTCATGTTTCAACTCTTTTACAACTTGAATAGCGGGAAGGGAATATTTGGTATGAAAAGATAGCAGCGTTTTGGAAAGCCCCCCATTTGCATGCTTAGCCTCAATAATTTTTTCAATAGCTTGATTTTTTATAATGGCAAAGTCCACTTCTTTTTTATCTTTTGTGCGAAGGTAGTGTAATTGATATTCTTCAGCTAGGTAGTCTCGTTTTGCATAACAGTCTTTTAGCAACGAGATCGCTACTAGATTTTCGAATTTAGCACCTTGGTCTCCATCAACTAATCCAGTATCAAAAAAATATATTTTTGGTTCTTTTAATATGCTACGCGCAATATTTTTCGAATAAGGTGTGACCTTAAAAACAATATAAAGCGCTTCTAAAATATCGATATATTTTTTAACTGTTACGGGTGATATTGCAACATCCTCAGCAATACTTTTATACGAGACTGGCGAACCCACTTTTTTACGTAATAAGTCTAGTGTTAATCGTAATGCACGAAGATTGCTAATATTCTCAAAATCCAGCACATCAATGGTGATCAAGCTGTTGATGTACTCGAGCCGCCAGCGTTTGGCATCAATTTCATTTGATGCCAGGTAAGGTTCTGGAAACCCACTACGCTCTATGAGTTTATCGATATCAAGTGGTTGTTCTAGTTGTTTAAGTTCAGCAATGGAGAAAGGTAGAAGATGGTGTGCGAAATACCTTCCTGCTAACGAATCTCCCGCCTGACTAAAAGCGCTAAGGCGAGCGCTACCAGTAACAATAATCTTTAAATGTGGTGGCTTTGTATCAAAGACTCCTTTTAAATAGTTCTTCCACTCTGGCATCTTGTGTAATTCATCGAGGATTAGAAGATCCGTAGAGCCTAACCAGTTCTGCTGAAGCATTAATTCTCGATCAGCAACACTGTCATAATTTAGGTAAACCGGGGATTTAAAATCTTCAGCGATGTTTTTGGCGAGCCATGTTTTGCCGGCTTGACGAGGGCCAACAAGAAAGACCATCTTTTTATCAAGATCGTCAACAATAGCTTGTTTTTGAATTCTCCACATGCTGACTATTGTACAGTTAAATATATAATAGTCCAGACTATTCGATAATTGAATATATAATAGTTTAATTTTCATGAGCTTCAGGGTGATTTTTCGCTTCATATGGAGAAATTGAATCGAATGAAGCGATTATTGAATCATGACTCCTTAAATTGCTTCATTCGCGTCATTATGTTAATGTTGAAGCAAATGTGACGCATAACCAATGGATGACGCAAAATGAAATACCCAGGTACTGAGTCTACCCAGCTTGAATTTAAAAGAGAGCTGCCGCAGAACAATCAAATTGTGAAGACGGTCATTGGATTTTGCAACCGAGATGGTGGTCGGTTAGTTATTGGGGTCGAAGATGATGGTTCTATTGTTGGCGTCCCGGATAAAGACATAGAAAGCACATTAGAAGCTATTGAACATTCCATTTTTGATGCTAGCTACCCACCAATAATCCCACGTCTTGCAACACAGCGATTTGGCGATAAACATATTATTGTCATTGAAGTATCTGAAGGGATGAGTAAGCCTTATTACCGTCGTGCAGAAGGGGTTAAGAGAGGTACTTATATTCGTTTGGCTAAACACACTGCTCGAGCAACACCTGATATTATTCAAGAGCTAGAATGGCAAAGTCGTGGATTAGAGTTTGAATCAATGGCTGTATATAAGGCTACAAAAGCTGATGTTGATGAAGATGCTTTTCTTGAGTTTTTAAAAGGCCGCAAAAATCATGGGGTGACATCAATAACTGAAGAAACACTCAGAGGTTATAGTATGATTGCCTTCGAGCACACGAAAACGTACCCAACAACTCTATCTATATTGCTTTTTGGGCGGAACCCACAATTATTTTTTACGGAAGCAATGATTATTTGCACTCATTTTCAAGGTACAAGTGGTCGAGAAGTCATTGCGACGGTTGATTGTGTGGGTACTTTGTTTGACCAATTTAAACAAGCTTATTCTTTCTTATTAAGTCGACTCAATCGTTCATTTAGCATTGATGGTTTAAGGCGTGAAGAAAAACTTGAGATTCCAAAGATCGCAATTCGAGAAGTGATTCTCAACGCTATTATTCACCGCAATTATCATATTAAGTGTCCAACTAAAATTGCCATTTATGATGACCGAGTTGAAATATTTAATCCTGGAGGGTTTGCTGGTCCGCTTGATACAAATAATCTGTGTCAAGGTATCAGTTATCTTCGGAACCCTGTCGTTTGTAAAATTTTAAGGGAAGCAAGTTATATAGAAAAGCTGGGCAGTGGTTTTATTTCAATTTTTAATAGCTATGCTGAATATGGTTTGCAAAGTCCTCAAGTAGTTGATGGTGATAATTATGTCAAATGTATACTCCCAAGAGGTGATTCGAAGGCTGCAGTATCTACGGGTGATATTGAAGCATTGTTTTTGCGACAAGAAGAAGTCACTGTCCGTGATGTTATGCGAGTGTTAAAGGTTTCGCGATCAACCGCGCTACGCAGGATCAATGCACTACTTGACTCAGGAGTAATTGAGCGGACTGGTGAAACAAGGGCTGTGACGTATAAGAAAACATAATAACTAATCCGGAGCTTGCTCCGTATAGGTTGCCTTAATCTGGAGCAAGCTCCGGATTGGTTTGGGGATATTATGCAAAATACAGAGTTTAAATGATACGTCCTTGACTGAAAAGTTTGAACAGTCGCACCAGGAAAACCGGTACTTTTGGTCTACATAAAGTTACATTTAGTGTAACTTTATGTAGAGTGATAGCCCGAATAGCTATTTTTTCATTTAAGTTAACAGCGATACTGTAAAAATTGACCACCAGTCCACACAAGGTTACACTAAATGTAACTTTGTGTAGAGTGATTACCTTATGCAGCCGATGAAGTATATAAGCCAGTGGCTTACAGAGAACGCAAATAATAAGCGCTATTTGTTCGCATTAAGTGACTTACGTGCATTATGTTGTGATCTGTCTGATGCTGCATTCAAAACACTGTTGAGCAGATCAGTTCGTTCGGGGTTATTAGTGCGAGTGTGCCGAGGTGTTTATCTTTATAAAAATGTAGCGCCACCAGATGGTTTGCTCTTATTCCATACGGCAGCGTTGTTGAGAGCAGATGCATTTAATTATATTAGCTTGGAAACAGCGTTAAGTGATGTGGGGGTGATTTCACAAGTTCCTATGAATTGGATCACTGTTATGTCATCTGGCAGAAGCAATACGATTTCTTGCGGTAATTTTGGCACTATTGAATTTGTTCACACGAAACAAAACCCCGTTAATATTATGAGCCAGCTTAATTATGATCATTCGTGTGGTTTGTGGCGGGCAAACGTAGCGCTTGCTTTGAAAGATATGAAAGCAACGCGTCGTGATTGCAGTTTAATCGATTGGGATATAGCTAATGAACTTATTTGATCAACTGGTGACAGAAGCATTAAAAAATCAACCCAGCTTATCTTCCCTCAGAGTGGTTGTTGAAAAAGAATTATTGCACCATGATATCTTAAGAACATTAAGTCAAAATAATTTACTCACAGATTTAACGTTTATAGGTGGTACTTGTTTGAGGGCGTGTTATGGGGGCGTTCGGCTTAGTGAGGATTTGGATTTTACAGGTGGTAAAGATTTTTCACGCGATAGTTTGTCTGCAATGGGGCGTATATTGGTTGATGATTTAAAGAATAAATACGGTCTGCAGGTCGTTATCAGCGATCCTAAAAAAGATGTAAAAAATGTAGATACTTGGAAAATTAAGATCGAAACTAGGCCCAAGCAAAAAGATTTACCTGCCCAGCGAATTAATATTGATATCTGTTCTGTGCCATCCTATGAAAAGCGCCCTAGGTTGTTGTTGAACCCCTATGGTGTCGATATGGGAACGGATGGTTTGGTTATTCAAGCTCAGAGCCTAGAAGAAATATATAGCAATAAATTGCT
>JAJFJO010000123.1 GCA_021774015.1 Gammaproteobacteria bacterium | reverse complement strand
GCGAATGTGTCGGTTAATTTATTTTATCTTTTTATATCTTTTATGAGTGTTGCTGCACTGGCGGTTAATATTGCAAAATTTTGTGCATGTGGGCGTTGCGATCATTGTTGTTCATCTGTGAAAAAAATGGGTGGACCTGCTTTGTTAGGTAATGTGGTGGTCGCATTGTGGGCTGTAATGACAGCGCTACCATTTTCTCAGACCGCTAAAGATGCTTTTTCTTTTCTAACCTCAGCATTTCAATTTGCAGCATTTATCCTTAATTTTACGGCATACTTTGCATCATCTTATGATGGTATTGCTGGGATATCGAAATCAATATTGCATTCTGAAACAAAATATAAAGCAGCGATGTTTGTTGAATTGATAAGCCTGAAGATTGAGGGACTTGCAATACCTGTGAACCGCACTTTTTATGCTTCTTCTGCAAAAGCAGTGAGTGTTGCTTTGCAGGAATTCTTAATAAAAGTTTTGGATGATAGGCTGATGTCGCAGAATCCTGTAGCTGCTGAATCCGCCGAGGCATTTACACCTTCTGCCCCAGGAACAAGAGTTTTTCTGATTGATCCTGACTCTGATTCTGAGACGGACACAGATACAGATACAGCTTCCAGTGCTTCTTCTGTGGGGGGCAGTGGTTCTTCAGATGATGATTTTATTGATGGAATTGGAGCTGGAGCAGTGCAGCCAACATTTACAAGCTTGCCCCCATCTTCTTTAACGGTCATTAAAAACATAATAAAAGCAATCGCAAGCCTGTTAACAGCGACTAATATTGGCGTTGTTATGGGGCCTAATATATTGCGTGGATTACAGTCATTGGTTGAGATGATCACTGGTGTACATTTGGATTTAGGGGAGAGTGCCAAATTTAATTCAGCTTTAGCTGTGATTGCAGGTTTAATAATTGGAGTGCCATTATCAGCGTTATTTCAGCGTTCTACTCTGGGTGTGGTAGATAATACGATTCTTAATGTACAGCAACTTCGGAAATTATGGGGGCAGGGTGATAAAAAGCGCGCCCAAAAATATGCTATTGCACTAGGTATTATGTTTGCCTTAAATGTCTGGTCAGCATCAGGTGTTATGGGGGTTGGAATCACGGCAAAAGAAAACGGGTATTTAGATTGGCTGGGGTTTTGGGCAAAATATGCTCCTTATTTTGCTGCGCTGGGTGCGTTTTCTGTAAATCATAATGCGACTGCGGGATTGTTTGCTCGCTCTTTATCAGATGATGAAGAAATTGATTTAGATGGTGTTAAAACAATAGACTCTGTTATGGCATTAAAGTTATTAGATCCAAGAACCAAGATTAAACAGGGTCACGATGCTATTTGCATTGCTGATGCGTTGAAAAAACATCTTTTCTTTAAAGGTTTTTCTCTTTTTCCTCGACTTGCTGTGGCGGGGGTCCTTTCAGGAACCCAAAAACGTAAACTTGCGGGTATTAATAAGACTACACCTCATTTTCAGCCTGGAACATTATCTGCTTGATAGGTCCCCTCACCACAAAATCAACAAAAATGCGATTTCGTGATAGATTTGTTGGGTTTGATTTCTATCACAAAATCAACAAAAATACGATTTCGTGATAAATTCATGGGGCACCGTCCCTACAGAAAATTTGTAACCATATGATTTTCATAAGTTTTTCACACACTTAATTTTGGGTTGCCACTTATTGGCGTGCTTGGGTTTAAGTTGAGCCCGGTTCTGTAATCAAGCCCACATTGCTCGCGCCAGCGCGCTGCAGCAGCACCATCGCCTGCACCACTTTCCCGTAATTTACATCGCGGTCACCTTTGACATACACGTCACGGCGTTCATGTTTGCGTTTAGCCGCTTGTAAGTAGCCAGACACATCTTGCATTAATGTTTGTGCGCTAATCGATGTTGCTGGGTTTTTTGCAATATTCACAAAATATCGACCAAAACGATCGACGCTTACAATGATGGGAGGCTCTTGTTTGGATGATAAGGTTTTTGCTGCGGCTTTGGGTAGTGCTACTTTTACACCTTGAGATAATAAAGGCGCTGTGATCATAAAAATAACCAACAACACTAACATCACATCGATATAAGGCACGACATTAATCTCTGCCATGGGGCGTCGTTTTCGAATTCTACGTTTTGGCGTATAAGACATTGTAGAGCTCCCTACGCCGGTTGTTCCGCTTGCTGCATAATAGCAAACTCGCTATGTGCTTGACGATGCAATATGCCGGTTAACTCATCTTGAAATGTGTCGTAGTAAATCGCCATGCGTTCCACTTCATTGCTAAAACGGTTGTAAGCAATAACGGCTGGTATGGCGGCAAACAAACCGATCGCTGTGGCGATTAAGGCTTCAGAAATTCCAGGTGCCACCATCGCGATAGTAGCTTGTTGCGCAGTACCTAAAGCACGAAACGACGTCATAATTCCCCACACGGTTCCAAACAAACCTACATAGGGGCTGGTGGATCCAATCGTGGCGAGTAGCGATAAATTATCTTCGAGTTCATCAAGCTGTTGCGTAGCAGCGACACGCATGGCGCGCTGTGTGCCTTCTAAAACGGCGGTGGGATCAATGCCATTTTGTTGATGCAAGCGCTTATATTCAGTGAAACCTTGATAATAAATATTAGAAAGCCCGCTGAGTTCGTTCGAATCTGCATCTGTTTTTAATTCATCATACAGCTGATTTAACTCAATGCCAGACCAAAATAATTGTTCGAACTCTTTAGCGGCGCGTTTGGTTTTAAATAATAATAGGCTGCGCTGCACGATAAGCATCCAGGAAGTTGTGGACGCCAGCAGTAAAATGAGTATGACGCATTTAACAACAAAGCCGGCATTAAGAATAAAGCTTAATAGGGAGGGTTCAGCGTTCATTTAATGTTCTCCATCTTATAATAGTGTTTCTTGTGGTGGGGCTTGCGGTGGCTTAAGCCCTAAGTGTGCATAGGCTTTGTGTGTGGCCACTCGCCCACGTGGTGTGCGCATAATAAAGCCTTCTTGAATGAGGAAGGGTTCGATCATATCTTCAATTGTGCCACGCTCTTCGCTAATTGCAGCGGCTAAGGTATCTAAGCCGGTTGGGCCACCCAGAAATTTTTCAATTAAAGCGGATAGAAACTTACGATCCATCATGTCAAAACCAGCATCATCAACTTTTAATAAATCCAACGCTTCTTTGGCAATCACTTTATTAATAGCACCATCGGCTTTGACTTGCGCATAATCACGCACACGACGCAATAAACGATTTGAAATTCGTGGTGTGCCGCGCGAACGTCGTGCAATTTCATCAGCGCCTTCGTCATTGATACTAACCTGTAGAATATCAGCAGCACGTTTAATGATGTAGGTTAGGTCTGCACGACTATAAAATTCTAAACGCTGCACAATACCAAAACGATCACGCAGTGGTGAGGTTAACAAGCCAGCACGAGTTGTAGCGCCCACCAAAGTAAATGGTGGAATGTCTAATTTAATAGAGCGTGCTGCAGGGCCCTCACCAATCATAATGTCGATTTGATAATCTTCCATTGCTGGGTATAAGACTTCTTCAATTGCAGGATTTAAACGGTGGATTTCATCGATAAATAATACGTCGTAAGGTTCTAAATTGGTTAATAGGGCGGCAAGATCTCCTGCTTTGTCGATAACAGGGCCGGACGTTTGCTTTAAACCCACGCCTATTTCATTCGCAATGATATTGGCGAGTGTTGTTTTTCCAAGACCGGGTGGGCCGAAGATTAATGTATGATCTAATGCTTCGCGACGTGTTTTTGCAGCACCGATAAAAATATCCATTTGCTCACGCACGGCAGGTTGACCCACGTAATCTTGTAATTGCTTTGGCCGGATACTTTGCTCAATGATTTTTTCATTCGGTGTGGCATCCGGTTCGATCAGGCGCTGCTCATCCATTGTCTTATCCTTTAATCATTTGTTTTAGCGCTTGGCGAATAATGTCTTCGCTGCTTAAGTCATCGCTATGAACTTGTGATACAGCGCGTTTTGCTTCATTGGGTTTATAGCCCAATGCAGTTAATGCGCTGATAGCATCTTGCAGGGTTTGATTGGTTGAGACTAAGCTACCAGATTCTCCAGCTATATCATTTATCTCGGGTGCATGCCACTGTGCAAGTACATCGCGCGTTTCTATGATTAAACGTTCTGCCGTTTTTTTACCAATGCCAGGAATGCCAACTAAACTGCTGGTGTCTTCGTTGTGTACGCAGCGCACAAAGTTATCGGGCTCGATGCCGGATAGAATCGTGAGTGCTAATTTGGGGCCCACGCCGTTGACGCGAATGAGTGCGCGAAATAGGGCGCGTTCTTGTTCTTTATAAAAGCCATATAGTAATTGTGCATCTTCACGCACAACCATATGAATGTGCAGCGTGACCTCCTGCTTCAGTTCAGGGAGGTGATAAAACGTGCTCATCGGGGCAAAAACCTCGTAGCCTACACCACTAATATCGATCAGTAGTTGAGGCGGTTGTTTTTCTAAGATAATGCCGCGTAATCGTCCTATCATGAGCTCGTTTCCATGGCTTGCTTCACTTTACTTTTAAAACGTTGAGTATGGCTGTGACAGAGCGCAATGGCAAGTGCGTCAGCAGCATCAGACGTAGGAATTGTATCGAGTTTAAGCAATGCTTTAATCATATGCTGCATTTGACTTTTTTCTGCGTTGCCATAACCGACGATGGCCTGTTTGATCTCGCGCGGTGAGTACTCATAAATTGGCAGGCTAAGGCTGGCGGCAGCGACTAATGCAGCACCACGTGCTTGGCCAAGTTTTAAAGCAGATTGTGCATTGCGGTGCATAAATACTTGCTCGATAGCAACTTCGTGTGGGAGGTGGTTATGAATGGCGTTTTTTATGCCGTGGTAAATTTCATATAAACGATCGGACAGTTGATCGCCTTGGGTTTTGATCCGGCCGGAAGTGAGGCAAGTAGTGTGGTGGTTTTCATCAATGTGAATAACGCCATAGCCAGTGAAACGCGAGCCAGGATCGATGCCGAGTATAGTTTTATGAGAAGGGTGTATTGAGGGGTGGTTTTGTTTCATTAAGCTGTGTCCTTGCTACGCTATTTCTATAAGAATTTTTTACAGTATCGTATTGTAACACGTGATTCAACTTTGTTTTTTGGGGTGAGTCTAACCTCTATGGTCTTTTTTACGGTAAAGAGTTCTTAGATAGGTCTGTCATGATTTAGCTCTAGTGGGTAAGAGCAGTTTTTTCTAATAGGAAATAACACTTGCCAAACGTACCAATAATGATACACTTGGTGATGAGAGTCATGCAATATAGCTTTATCAGGTTAAAAGCAATATTT
>JAJFJO010000122.1 GCA_021774015.1 Gammaproteobacteria bacterium | reverse complement strand
GTACCGGGCTTCGAGTATGTTTTGACAAAAGAAATCCTCTGAGTTTCATGGAGACGTTAGCAGCAGTAACGGCATTTGCGATTAAAAATTCAAAGCTACGAGCAGAACTTCTAAATGTAAGTTTAAGTACGCTATATACCCATGAAAAGAATGCACAAGCAAAGTTCAGTGTAGGAGATAAAAATCAACTAATACATAAACTTATAGAAAGAACCGTTGTGAAATTCATATAAATGATGTAGTAAGTGGAAAAAAAGTAGGGGGGGTCGTAAATTTTACGATGCACAGAGCTATTTCTTATATGTATACTCCCTTTGGAAATGCCAGCAAGAAGGAAGTTTTTAAAATAAATTTTTGTAACCAATGTGTTTAAAAATAAGGAGGCAATATAACAATGACTACTTTACAAGCAACAGTACCAGATGAACTGTACAGTGAGTTAATCAGCAAGGCGGAAGATTGTATGAGAACACTGGATCAACAAGTCACTTACTTGTTAACGCAAGCGCTTAGAATGCCACGCCACATCGATAAGGATGAAATGAGTCTTGCTGATGCTGTGAAGTGGGCTCAAATAATGAACAGGTCCTCTGAGTCAACCAATGAAGATAATTTGCAATAAAAGCCTATTTTAAGAAAATTGACTATTTGAAAAGACAAGGAATAATCATGAGTAGAACACAATCCTTTAATCTAGAACCTTTTTCACCAAAGATGTCTTGCACATTAGTATCGCTTAATTATGAAAATCGAGCGAGTGTGTTGCAGCTCATGTTGCAAGTTAATAATGCGTCTAATGTGAGGTTGAATGCTGATAAGACACTTCAAGATTATGCTGGTGATATGACGGATGCTGCTTTGGAATTAAATTCTGCCAAAGTTCGTCATGCTAAACAACAATATTTAAATCAAGGAAGTAAGTTAATTTCCCAAAACTCGGTGAAAAAATTTTCAACCCTCTTATCTTTAAAAGACACATGGGCAAAATTTTATGGGGGTATTAAAAGTGAAAACAATCGTTTGGAAATTGCAGCCATACAAACAGAGTGGAAGAAAATACAGGCATTTGCACAGTGTTCTGTATCTGTACTGTTGTATTTGGCTAATCGAATTGTTCCTGAATTAGAAGATTATATTCATCTTGCTTGGTCAGACTTAAGAAAACACCCCGATGGCTTGTTATTTTTCGATAGAGAACGATTTATTCAATACCTCAATGAGTTAAAGAAAACTGTTGTGCAGATTAAAAAGTGTTTAGTTGACACCATGTTAGCAAAACTGCATGTGTGTCCTGGTTTTGATGCATTTATTGATTATAATTTAGTGTATATCAAGAGTAAACGTTTGCATGATCTTGCTGGGCTATCTGGGGGTCTATCGGAAGAAAATCATCGTCCATCCGAGATTAGTATTTTGGATGTCACAGCATTGCATCGCTATGTGGAAAAAGAAGGGGATGAAATACAAAAGCGGGATTTAGGATCTATTAAATGGCTACGGAGCGAACATGGATTTGTTCGATGTGTTGTTAAAGGTAAATATTTTGTTGTGCCAAAGGCACTTGAGCGGTATGCATTACCCAAGCGGTGGTGGGACCGGTTAGCAAATGCGGTCAGCCCTGACCGTGATTTTATCCCCCATATTTTTAGCAACAAAGTGATACTGATGTTACAGCTTAAAGCATTGGGAACACAAAAGCCTACATTAAATACCACTGTACTTAGTGAGTGTTCTGATTTTCAGTATTTAGAAATGGTATCAAAACAACTTGCAGTAGAGATTAAAGAGGTTGATCAGCAGCGACGTCGGGGTGTATCGCAATATATTTTTCGGCAACGTAATGCCATATTAGACTCTTGGAAACAATCCCTTCGAGAATCGCAGGAAAAAATTGTCATTCATAAAATTTCATTGTTACAACAAGCTGCAAATAATCTTGAAACTCGAATATCGTTATGCATTAAAGATGAAGCGGATGCGTATGCCTCAGTCATGAAAGAGTTGCTAAGCAATGTAGATAGTGATCTTAAACAGTTGGGTGCACATTTTATTGATCAAGAGGTCCTTAAGGGTTTTAAGCACTCGCTTGAAGAGTATTTGCAAGTTGAAGATCTTCGTGTGGAAAATGATATTGATACTAAGCTTAGAGAAATAGGGAAAAATGGGGGTCGCTTGCAGGGGAGTGGTTATTTAGCAATATTATATAGCTATATTAATAATATTATTCCACTTAAAGATAGTGATCGACGTGTTCGTTTTAAAAAGCGTTGCCAAGCAGCTACCCAATTGGTTCTTCAGCAAGTAATGCGGGCTATGCAGCCATTAATTCAAGAGGCAAAATTCCCCGAAAAAGAGGGTTGGGATAATATTGTGCGTGCTTTGTTATTTATACATACGTTTGGATTAGAGCGAGAGCGGCAAGATCTTAAAAAATTGTTACTTGATCTTCAATTCACGTACTGTTCTCTGGGTAAACAAGAGGGAAATTTGCAGTCTCATTCTGTATTTTTTGATAAAGTAGAGTCACTATTTAATGATTTTGGTGATGAAGCTTTACAAAAATATAGCCTAAGCATGAAGCAGCTGCGGACAATGCAGAATGATGAAGGCGAGGCAATAGAAACAGCTTTTGAGCGAGTGTGTGGTGAGCAGCACAGGATGATTGTTAATGAACGTGAACAGGCTGATGTTCATCATCAGTTCTTACAACTACGTCAGCGTCTTCAAATCACATTAAAAGAAAAGGTAGGGTATACAGAGGATCAAAGTCGACCTTTATTGGAATTGCTTCAGAGGCTCTGTGGCCGGAATCAAAAATCAGTTGAGTCTGAAGATATAACGCCTGTCATAGATGGATTGTTTCATCCTGGTAAAAGAGGATATTCCTTAAAACCGTTAATCGATGCATATTTAAATGCAGCGGCGGCGATTAAATCACAAGATGGCAATCAAGTAAGATGTGCATATCAAACATTGGATTTAATGGAGCCCAAGCTCAGTTCACGGATTTTTACTGCGTCGCCTGAGACGTGGTTGATTCGATTGATTCATGGGCCTGATGGGGTGGGACACGATCAAAATGGTGAAACTCTCAGTAGTGACAAAGTGAGGAGAATAGAGCGATGAGCGTATTAAGTGAATTCAAAGATGCACTGCATGCTGCTATTTCTAATTATGAGCATAAGAAAATGGCTCAAGGTTCCAGGCATATTAGTGTTAAACGATGCGGTGATATTACTGCCATTCAAAAGATTATTGATGGAGAGTTGTATGACCCAGAAATTATTCGGGCGGGGATACGTCTTCATTTTGTTCGGATGACTACGGGATTTTGGGGTATTCAAACGGGGCACTCAACGCTAAAAGAGGGTCTTATAAAGGTGATGCGACAGCCTCAATTCCAAGATATTGAATTTTTAAGAGCAACGTTCCCAGTTGAAAGTGATGATGATACAGAAGCGCCTATAGAACTTGGTGCAGGTGCTGGACAGATTAATTTGGATGAAGCACAAGAATATCACGATGATGAACATCAGCTGACTATTCGGTTTCGTGCTCGTATTAGAGATTTAGAAGCAACCGTGCGGCATTTAACGAGGACTATGCGTGAGCAGGAGGCTCAGGTAGAACTATTAGAGCAAGATAACACACGACTACGACAAAAAAATGCACGTTTGCATGGTGATCAGATGGATAAAGGGAGCTCTTCTTCATGGAGTCCTTCACACAGCTGTGAGAGTTCTTCGAGTGGTATGTGAAGAGAGTTTTAGGATTTTCAGCAATAACATGAGGACACAATAATGAACACACGTAAAAGTACCTGAGCACATTTAAAGGTGATAGGTTGCTTGAAAGAAACTTCAAGCATTCAAGTCCTAAATGATACTGGACTTGTTGTAGGTGTTCAAAAACATGTAAATCAATGTACAGGTTTTTAACGATAATATGAGGATATAATAATGAAAATATATAAAGGTACGGGTGCTGGGCTAGAAGTAATTGGACGTTTGAAAGAAATTCCTACCATTCGAACAACCAAACAAGGACAGACGGTATGCACACTTATTTTGGCAGTTGATGGGAAATATAAGAATGAACATGGTGATTTTGAAGATGACACACAGTGGTTATCAATCACACTTTGGGGGAAAGCCGTTTCACGTTTACAAGAATATTCAGTACCGGGAATTCGGATACGAGTACAAGCAATTGTGAAAATGGATTCTCAACATGTCATGGGGCCTGATGATAAAAAGTATCATTTTACAATTCCACAATTTTCAAGCAATAACTTTGAATTTATGGATGGTGTTCATAAAAACGAAAAACAAAATGAACATACAATCAATGAGAGTAATTAATAAATCACCAAGGAGTATCATAGTGAGAGCAACACTAACTAAAAAATTAATAAAACAACTGCCGGTTTTTTTACTGGCTTGTTCACCGTCATTAGCATTGGCTTATGATGGTAGTAGTGATGTCATTTCCAGTGTGTTGAGAGGATTAATTGAGTTGCTGGCATCAACACCGGCACGCTTGATGTTTGTTGTTGCCATTATTGGCGTGGGATATGGCACGTTAGCATTGGGTAAAATTCCGAAAGAGAGAGCGGTATCCATTGTGGTGGGTATTGGTATCGTCTTTAGTGCATCCTATATCGCTCAGAAAATGGGTTTAGGTGGATAGTATCATGGACGAGCAAGAATTGGATATCAGCCCGCTATTTGTAGGGTTAACACGCCCACCAATGATGTTTGGGGTTACCATGGATTATTTAGGCATTTCAATCATGGTGGTGTTGTGTTTTTTTATTTTGTTGTCATCACCACTGTATCTTTTTATGTTCTTGCCACTGCATGTGGTGGGTGTGATTGCGTGTGCTATTGATCATCATATTTTTAAACTGATATTTAAAAAACTGGATTGTTTAAATGTGCCTAACAAACGGCTGTGGGGATGCCAAGCTTATGAGCCTTATTGAGTTGTCAGTAAAAATAGCACAAAGCGAGGTGGGTGTGTCAAGGCATGTTCCTTTAACACACTTTAATTCACCGACGATATTAGAAGCCCATAATGGTGCGTTAGTGTCAGTGATTAAAATTGCTGGTGTTCCATTTGATACTGAAAAAACAGACATTATTAATGGGTA
This sequence comes from Gammaproteobacteria bacterium, assembly GCA_021774015.1. Lineage (GTDB taxonomy): Bacteria > Pseudomonadota > Gammaproteobacteria > Coxiellales > Coxiellaceae > JAJFJO01. The sequence continues at coordinate 6,470 of JAJFJO010000122.1, read as the reverse complement.
TAAAAAAACGTGGCACCGTGCTTTGACGGCACTGGATGAGCGTTTTTGTATATTAACAACGATGCATCGGCACAAAGAAGCGGTTCATTTAGGCGGTCAATTTGATAATGATTTTTCACAAAAAATAGATTCCGCATATCAAGAACAATTTAGCGATAGCTCTTTGTATGTGAATGATTTATATATCGCGATTGTTTATAAAGGGCTAACGACAGGTAAGGTGGGTGGATTAAGACGTGTGTTTAGTAAAGTGAGTAACCGCTATGTTAAAGAAGCACGTGATCATCGCCGCAGGGTAGATATGAAGAGTCTCAATGATGCAGTATTCCAGTTAACTACCTCATTGTCCGTATTTAATCCGATTGTTTTAGGGGAGCAAGATCAGGAACAGGGATTTAGCGAGTTATTGGCTTATGTCAGTTTAGTCATTAATGGCGGTGAGGCGTTACGATTTAAAGGCGCTCAATACAATGCACCCATAGACCACACATTTAAAAAGTCTTTCACGGCTGCTTCTCACTACCCTCATGGGAATATCGCTCAGTATCTATCGACGAAACGTATTTTTTTTGGTGACTATATTCAGTTTCAAGGAAGCAGAAAATCTGACACACGTTTTGGTGCATTGGTTACCGTTAAACGTTATGGCAATGATACAGCGAGCATTATGTTGGATCCGTTATTGCATTTAGAAGGTGAATTTATTAGCACTAATAGTTTTACGTTCGAGACAAAAGCTGAGGCAGATAAGCTTATGGATCGACATAGCAATAAATTGCAGAACGTCAATGATCCTGCCGCGAGTCAAATTGAAGCACTCACCACTGCGCGTGATATGTTGGCTAGTGATCATATAGTGATGGGTTACCATCATAATACCGTGATGTTATTAAGTGACTCTCTTAACACATTAGAAGACCAAGTGGCTCATGTGATTACCTGCTATATGAATGCGGGTATGGTGGCTGTAAGAGAAACTTTAGGACAAGAAGCCGCGTTTTGGGCGCAAATACCCACGAATAGCAAATACATCGCACGATCCAGCCTCATTAGTTCTCAAAACTTCGTAGATTTTTTCCCATTACATAATTATCGCACGGGATTTTATGATGGTAATCATTTAGGTTCTGCTTTAACGCTCATTGAAACACCCTCGAAGACACCATTATGGTTTAACCTTCATGCAAAAGGTCCTAAAGATAATCCTGCGCCGGGGCATACGACTCTTATTGGTGGTAATGGTTCTGGTAAAACAGTGGCGATGTGTTTTTTGGATGCGCAGCTGAATCGCTATGGCGGTCGCAGTTTTTTCTTTGATCGCAACCGAGGTGCGGAGATTTATATTCGAGCGAGTAGGGGGTATTATGCGGTGCTGTCGCCTGATCATGCCTCAGGTATTCGATTTAATCCACTGCAGTTAGAGGACACACCTGTTAATCGCCAATTTTGCAAACAGTGGCTAGTACAGCTAATCAAAAAAGAAGGCGAAGTCGAGGTGAGTGAATCTATTGTTGATCAGCTGAACCAATGTATTGACTATGCTTATGATCAATTAGCGCCAGAACATCGTAATTTAAGTAATGCAACTCAAATGTTACCGGTGACGTTTGAGCGTTGGCTGCGTTTAAAGCGTTGGCTCAAGGGTGATGGATCTCGAGCGGATGGTGAATATGCGTACTTATTTGATCATGATGAAGACTCGTTGAAGATACACAAAAAAATGGGTTTTGATATGACACATTTTTTAGATAATGAACCTCCGACGGTGTTAGCCGCAGTGACCATGTATCTGTTTCATCGTTTAGAGTTAAGTCTTGACGGTCGTTTAATGTCGGTATTTTTAGATGAAGCGTGGCAGTATTTGGATAATGATTATTGGCAAATCAAGCTTAAGAAATGGCTGCCTACATGTCGTAAACTCAATTGTCACCTTATCTTTGCAACGCAATCACCTAAAAGTGTAGTGGATTCATCGATCAGCCACACTATTTTAGATAATTGTGCGACGAATCTCTATTTCGCCAACCCCCAAGCTAAGCGTGAGCATTATAAGGATGGTTTTAATCTCACGGAATCAGAGTTTGCTTGTATTAAAGACAATGAGCCGGAGTCTCGTCTGTTTTTAATTAAGCAAGCTCATGAATCTACATTGGGTACATTAAACTTGGGGCATTTAAAAGATCTTCTTACCATTATGTCAGGCACGCAAAGAACCGTAGAGCTCTTGACGCAGATTAGGGGTGAGTTAGGGGATGATCCTGACGTATGGTTACCTGTTTTTTTGCAAAGATGTAAAGGTAAAACGTAGTGAAAGGTGAGATAGAAATAACAAATCAATCACGCCATGCTAGCACCGTGAAATATCACAATGTGTTGGTGATATGTATTAGTGTATTGCTTTTGAGTTGCTCAAATGCGTCTTATGCCGTGTTTGATGCTGCCGGTTGGGCTGTATTTGGTAGGCAATTGACGCAAATGGAGCAAAAAGCACAGCAAGCACAACAGCGTTATGAGCAGTTACAGCAACAGTATGAGCTTATGAAACGCATTAAATCTGAATCTGAAGGGCATTATGGGTATGGGAGTCTAATGAACGGGCCGCAAGATTTAAGCACACGCGAGTGGTCACCGAGTGACTGGAACAGTGCATTGCACGGCATGTCGGGAGGCAATCCACAGCGGTATCAGGAGTTGGTCAAAGCCTATCAACAAGACCATCCAAGTGTGTCGCCATCCACGTATCAAAAAGGAGCGAGTAAAGATAAAGCGCAGGTATACTCTCAAGAAGTGCAGGTCAATCGTGCTGCTATGGTCAATGCAACCTATTCATTCAACAATATCAAAACACACTTACAATCCATTCATGCATTGTCTGCGAAAATTGATCAAGCCAAGAATACCAAAGCGGCGATGGATTTAAATTCACGGTTAATTGCAGAGCTTGCCTACATTCAAACACAGGAATTGAAGATGCAGATTTTGATGAATCAGCAAATGGCGCAGTCTCAAGCCGATACGATTGCACAGAAAACGCAGAGTGCACAATTTAACACACTACCCACACACTAAAAGAGAGGGAGAAAAAATGAAAAAAATAGGGGAAAAAGCATGGAGAAGACAATGAAAAACCAATATCGGATAGGCTTGATTTTATTTTTAAGTCTGATGTGCGCAGGCCTAATGGGCTGTGCGCGAAATCACTTGAATGCACCGTGTACCCATTTCGGGGCCACGTGTACTAAGACGCCAGTGAATAGCTGGAATGTGAATCAATAATACTAACACTATAAGGAAATACATTGATGAATATCATTACAACAAAGAAAAGAATCGTAACACTGTTAGCAATGGTTGGCTGTGCTGCATTATTAAGTGGCTGCGGTGGCCATCAGAACCCCATACAAAAAATCGATCCTGATACGACGGCTCAATTCTTAGTGAGCGCCTCACAATATGCTGAAAAGCAACTGCATGTGTTTAATGCTCCTGGTGGTTATTATTATGGTGAGTGTATGACGGGTAAACAAAAGCCGAGTTTTTGTAGCAAGTTTTACACTGCCATGGCGCGTTATGGAAAGACCACGCAATTTTTTAAAGGCATTACCGTTAGTGATCTCAGCAATCGAAAAACCTTTAATGCGATTAAAGAGGATTATGAGCGCGTGCGTTTTGACACGATTTAATAGGGTTGAAACCCAATAAGGAGCCGGGAGAATGATAATCCCAACTTACATGACAGTGATTGAAAAGTTTTTTTCTGAGCTTGATGGTTTACTAAATAACTATGTCTTTCATGCGTATAACGCCTTGGCAGGTTATTTAAAGGCACCACTAGGGGGCGCGATTGTCTTGTATATTGTTTTAATGGGACTGTCGATCACTCAAGGTTGGGTAAAACTCTCGATGAATAATTTGGTGAAATCCTCTTTAAAATTAACCATCATTTATATGGCGGCTATGAATTGGGGATGGTTTAGCCAGTCATTTATGAGTCTTTTTAATCAGGGGGCAGGGCAGATAGGGGATGTACTTGTTAATGCCACACCCATACCCATTCCTCACTTTGCTGGCACCGGTATTAATGGAGCACTCCAGTCTGTTTTAATTGAATTTGTGAAAATAGGCACGTGGGTTTGGAATAAGGGGTCTTGGCATGATTTAGGGCCCTGTTTAAATGCAGTATTAATTTGGGGTTTTGGATTGGCACTGATTTTAACCGCTGTGTTTGAGTTGGTACTTGCAAAAGTTATGTTAGCGATTTTATTTTCAACAGCGCCTTTGTTTATCTGTTTTACTGTCTTTAAACGCACACACGGTTTTTTTGATCGTTGGTTGGGTGCTTGCGTCGGGTTTTCTTTGCTTATGATTTTTGTATCGGCGATGTTGGCCTTGGCACTAAGCCTGGCGCAATGGGCGATCGGGGGCACTTATCTTAATCATGCAACAAAACTCTCTATTGGAGGTTTTGTGCCAACGGTGATCGTTGGATTTATTGGTATAGGTATTATTTTAAAAGCGGCTCAGCTGGCACAATCGATTGGCGGCACAATAACTACCACCTCAGGGTCATCATTACTTGCAGGTACTATCGGTGGTGCAGTAGGTGGCCTATTAAGCACGCATAAAGCAGCTAAACCGCTAACCCAACCTGCGAGCACATTACTTAAAGGCGCAGGTGCACAAGTGGCAACTACATCAATGAAAGCGATCAGACGCTCATTAATATTACCCGGGAGACCTTAAACAATGAGATCCAATGTTCAATCACGTGTTCGTTCTAGCGTTCATTCCATACTCTATTTTTTTGTATCCAACCTAAAAAAAGGGTGGTGTTGGGTACGATTCATGTTAATACGAATGAGATTATTGCAAGAGAGCAATGCACACAATGACTCGGAAAAAACAAACCCACTGGAAAAAATCCAGTCTACAACGGCGCAAGTCGATAGTCTTAAAAATAGTTATTTTATCGAGGCGCGAAGCTGGGCGGACGACATGTATACGTCCGTTATTGTCTCTAGAAACCGTTATAAACTGGCTTTTTTTATCGCCATGGGTTTAGCAATTTTACTCACCATTGCGATCAATGGACTGATACCGATGCAGCATATGGAGCCCTTACTGATTAACCATTATTCTGATGGGCGTGTGTCGGTACAGCCGATGGCGCAACGGGCTGCGCCAACTCTTCAGGCTCAAGTTGAAAGTGATCTCGTGCAGTATGTGATCAACCGAGAAAGCTATGATGCCAGTTCTTATGATGAGCAATACTCACTGATTAACCTCATGTCAGATGCAGAAGTTGCTAGACAATATAGAAATGGCCAATCCACTAGTAATATCCATTCACCGATTAATATATTAGGCAACCAGGGTTCTAGAACGGTGCATGTAGACAGCGTCGTGTTTTTGGATTCGACTAAGCAAAATATCGGGAAATTGAAGCCGCAACAAACGCATCATAATGTGGCACAAGTGAATTTTACGGTTACCGATCATGTTAAGAGCTCAAGTATTCAAAAAACGAAAGCCTATACGGCATTACTATCCTGGGCCTATCGAGGTACGCCTAGTGATCCTAATGATCGGTGGCGTGATTGGAATGGTTTTACAGTGACTCGTTTTACCAAAGAACAACGTAACGTATAACATCAAAAAGGATAATCAATCAGATGAACATTCGGATATGTCAGATAAAAAAAACAAAAAAAATGCAGAAAAATAGTATGTTATTTGGATTACTACTGGGATCTTTATTGTGTACCCAGTCTATTTTTGCAGTTGAAAAAGCACGCAGTTTAGCAACGGACAATCGCATTAAAGTAGTGGCTTATCAGCGTGATAATGTGGTGCCCATTCATGCATCGACTTTTACTAGCACACAAATTGTGTTTGGGAAAAATGAGGTCATTGAGAACATTCAAAATGGTGATTTAGATGCTTGGACGGTAAGTGTTCTTAAAGGGCTGCCCAATATGATGTTTTTAAAACCCACTATTTTAGGATCAAATACGAATATGACGGTGGTGACTAATCGACATACATATTATTTTCATTTAATGGGTAATTCAAAATCATTAAATAGAGAGAACAACAGCACGTATTCTGTTCAATTTAAATATCCAGATGCGACGCGTGCCAGCATGCTAGCCAGCGTGCGTTATAACCAAGAGCAGCAGCGCGCGATTTCAATTGCGCATAAAAATCCTCAGAATTACAATTGGAATTACAGTTTCAATGGTGCACACTCTATTATGCCTCTACATATATTTGATGATGGGCATTTTACCTATTTTCAACTCAGATCTGGACAACCCATTCCCGCGATTTTTGCAGTGAATAATGCATCGGGTAAAGAATCTGTAGTGAATTACCGGCGTGATGGCCAATATATTGTGGTACAAGAGCTTGCGCCGCAATTTACCTTGCGTGAAGGAAAATATCATGTTGCCAGTGTGTTTAATGATACG